>DASWMG010000189.1:0-7588 GCA_036399875.1 Solirubrobacterales bacterium | reverse complement strand
TTCGCGACACGCCGGCGGAGGACTTCGACCGCGTCGTCGACGTCAGCTTCCGCAGCGTCGTGGACACGGTGCGCGAGGTTCTCCCCCACCTCGAGGCCAACGATGGCTCGCTTGTCGTGATCGGGTCGATGGCGAGCGAGTTGCCGCTGCCCCGGATGTCGGCCTACACCGCCTCGAAACACGCCGTGCGCGGCTTCGTCGACACGCTGCGGATCGAGCTCGAAGCCGAAGAGTCGGGCGTCTCGCTCTCGCTGGTCGAGCCCGGGCCGGTGGACACGCCCTTCTGGCAGAACGTCGCCAGCGAGGACGGCCTGCTCCCTCCCGGCATCCCCCTCCCCTACGGGCCCGACGAGGTCGCGATCGCGATCGAGGGGGCGGTGGCGCGACGCTCGGCGCGATCGACGGTGGGCGGTGCCTGGGTGCTGGCCGGCCTCGCCCGCCGCTCGGTGCGACCGCTCGGCGACCGCCTGCTGGCGAAGTTGATGCAGGTTGCGGAGCGCAAGGGCGAGCGGGGCACCGGACGTGCAGCCATCTGGAACCCGAGCGGGGCCGGCGAGCAACGGCAGGGCATGCGCATGAGGCGCAGCCTTCTGGTCCGCGGCAGAAGCCGGCTGAGGCGACCTCCCAACTGAGGTGACCTTCTAGCCGAGTTCGATGACGCCGAGGAGCAGCAACAGGACGACGGTGACGATCGCCGAGACGAGCAGCGAGCCGCCGCAGCCGAGCCGGTTCGAGAAGAAGAGGAACAAGGTCCGCCCTCCTACCCGCCTGCGCCGTTCGCTATCTCGTGCGGCCAGACGATCACGTCCTGGGGGCGGGCGAGGTGGAGCAGCGGCTCGCCCTCCAGCTCGATCCCGAAGGGCGCCGTCATCGTGTTCTCGGCGATCTCCGCCTCCGCCTCGCGCAGCTCCCAGGGCCGGTGGTGAATCTCGGCGCGGAGCGTTCGGCCCTTCTCGTCGAGGGTGTAGGCGCAGTAGCGCTCGGTCAGCTTCCACTCGAGGCTGCCCGGGACGCCGACGAAGGGCTTGCCGCGCGGTGTGTAGCTCGCCTCGAATCTCGCCGGCGGCCCGGAGCCCGGGAGGCGCTCGCTGTCGTAGTGGATCGCCTCGCCGTCGCGGCGCACCGACATACGGGCGTGGAAGTAGGGAAAACGATAGGAACGGCGCGCAGTCACCACGGCGAGACGGCTGCCAGCGTCGAGACTGAGGAAGTAGATGCCCGGCTTGCCGTCGACCGTCACGTAGGTGCGCACGTTGAGCTCGGGGAAGATCGAGACGTATGGCGCCGGCACGGTGAGACGAAGGCGGAGCGCCCGCACTTCGAACGGCGTGACGCCGATCCAGGCGCTGCCGTCGATCGTCTCCAGCTCCAGCCCGGGCGGGACGACCCGGCGCAACTGCTCCGCGTCGACCCGCCAGTGGGCGAAGAGCAGGTCGAGCCAGCTCTGCCCCATCAACCACGACCGCGGTGGCAGTGGCCAGGGACGGTGCTCGACGGTCGAAGTGGAAGTCCCCTGGCGGACCGCGGCGGCGAGGTCCTCCAGCGGCGCCCTCGCCGAGAGCATCTAGTCGCGCCGCTTTCGTTCGGCGCGCATCGTCCAAGCGATCGAGCCGAGCACGATCAGGACCGGCGGTATGTACAGGACCCAGAGGTAGTGGCTTACGTGGGCGAGCTGCAGGAAGGTGGCCATCTCGGGCTCAGTATGCCCGAGCGACGACGGGCCGAAACGGTCAGCTGTTAGCCACCGAGAGCAGGTAGAGCCCCAGGCAGGTGAAGGCCACCATCACCGCCAGCATCCAGTACTGGGAACGGGCCGCCTGGCGGTAGTCGCCCCAGAGGGCGGTCGCGCGGTCGTGGGCGAGGACGAGCCCGATCACGTGGCCCACGACCAGGGCGGCCACCTGGACGTACCAGATCGCGTTGGCGCTGAGGACGCGGAAGTCGATGCCGCTGCCGGCGGTGCCGAAGAGGTCGGCGCCGTCGCCGAGCGGATCGGAGAGCAGGTAGGTGAACTGCGCCTGCTCCTGGAAGACGAAGAGACTGAAGTAATGGGCGACGAGGTAGGCGAGCGCGATCGGGATCAGCGTGTGGGCAAAGGCGGATCGCAGCCGGCCCAGAGGCGGCGCGCCGCGCACGCTCGCCATCCCGCGCACGCCGAGCTCGTAGACCAGCGCGATCGCGCCGATGCAGAGCAGGATGAACGCGGTGTCGGCGATCCGCGTCGCGGCGATCTCGCTCAGGCCAAGGTCCACCAGCCATTCGCCGACGCTCTCCATCGGCCCTTCCAGCCCCCCCTCCTGGGCGCCGTCGAAGACGGTCGTCCCCAGCGAGGCGATCACGAGCGCCGCCGAGGCGGGCACGACCGCCCAGCGGCCGGCCGCCGAGAGCGGCTTGCGCATGCCGAACCGCCCTTCGCGCGCCGCGAACGCCCCCAACGAGGCGAACATCCCGAAGTAGACCGAGAAGACCTCCCCCCGCTCGCACCACCTCTCGACCCCGAACAGCCCCATCATCGCCAGCGTGTAGCCGCTGTAGAGGAGAGCCGCCACCGCGGCGTCGTCGGGCGAGAGCGCGACAGCGATGCCGCCGCTCGGCCCGTAGACGATCTCCAGCCAGACGAAGGCGACGAGCCCGACCGCTGCCGGCCAGCGCCCGAGCCGCTCCGGATAGGGGAGATGGCGCGGCGCCTGGCCGGCAGCCGCCCTGAAGACGCTCCCCGCCGCCCTGCCGATTGCCCGCCACGGGTTGAACGGCCGGAAGACGTCGCCGAGCAGCACGCTCAGCACCGGGAACCCGAGCCAGGCGGTGACGAAGACGAAGGTGATCGCGAAGTTGCGATCGGGGGCCGTCGTCCCCTTGAACCCGGCGTAGACGGTGAGGCCCAGCAGGAAGACGCCGATCGCCCCGCAGACGACCTGGAGCGGAGCTCCGAACAGCGCCCTCGAAAGCCCCGCCCCATACGGGCGCCAGCGGTCGTCCTCGAAGCGAGGCTCCCGCCAGGCGACCGAGAGGGCGAAGAACGAGGCGATCAGGACGATCGAAGCGCCCCACGCGAACAGCCACGCCGGGATCGGCAGATCCTGGCGGGCGACGAGAGCGTGCGCGTAGGGCAGCAGCATCACGGTTCGATCCGCAACTCCGCGATCTGCTCCTCGCTCTCGTGCAGCTCCGCCTCGAAGATTCCTTCGAGACTCGCCTGGAACTGGACGACGACCTTGCGGCCGGCCGGCAGCTCGCGCTCGACGTCGTAGCCGTGCACATGGAGCTCATCGGGCGCGTCGGAACGGACGGCGAAGCGGACGGTGTCACCGGCCTCGAAGTCGAGCTCCTTCACCCCGCCGACCGGCTGGCCGTCGCGGACGACGATGGTCGGGATCGCCGGCTTCGCCGGTTTCGAAGCCTGGGCGCCCGACTTGCTCCCCGCGTCGGTGCCGTCTCCTGAGTCGTCGCTGCTGCTCAGCACCACCAACAGGACGACGGCGGCCGCCAGCGCCGCCACGCCCAGAGCCACACGTCCGATCTTGGAGTCCATCGCTGCTCCCCTTCGTTCGAGGCGCGCGGCGAGCGCGCCTGCGTGGTGCCGCGCCCGGACGGACACGGCGAATCGCGAGTCGCTAGGGAGAGAGGGGCGGCGGGCGCTCGGCCCGCGCGAAGGCGATCAGGAGCCCGCCGGAGGCGGAGAAGGACCAGGGCCGGACGGGACGCGGCGAGCGCGCGAGCAGCGGCCGGCGGCGGCGCTCGATCCGCTCAGCGAGGCGGACGATCGCCTCGCAGCCGGGATAGACGCCCCAGACAAGCGAGGCGAGCAGCAGGAGCAGCGGCACCGCCGGCAGCAGGAGTGCCAGCAGGCCGGCGGCGTGCGCCACGAGCAGCACGAGGCCGCTCGTGGCGAGCGGAACCGCTGTGCGGGTGCTACGCCGTGACACCGTCCAGCAGCCGCCAGTTGGCCTTGAAGGCTTCCTCGGCAGCCGCGACCAGAGCGTCGGGGTCGGCGCCGGCGAGGTGCGCCTCAATCAGCGAGCGTCCCTCGGAAGCGTGCTCGACGTCAGCCTTCTCGTGGACCCGGAAGTACTCGTTGCCCGGGCCGTCGCCGATCCCGTAGTGCGCCGCGAGGCCCTCGCGCTTGGTCTTGGAGATCGCCGGCTGGCCGCTCTCGATCGCGTAGAGGCGGACGAGCTGGGCGAGCCGGTCGTCGCCGGCGGTCCAGCGGTCGACGCACTCCTTGGTCTCGGGCGTCGGCGCCGCCGCGACCTCGCCCCCTACCGCCTCGACGAAGCCGTCCCAGAGGGCGATGTGGGCCTCCTCCTCCTCGGCGTGGCGGCGCAGCTCGGCGCGCTCGGCGTCAGGGGCGGAATCGGCGACGGAGGCGCTGAGGCGAGCGATCGCGGCGGTGGCGTGGCGGTACTGGCCCGAGTAGGCGGCGAGCTCCTCGCGGCTCAGCTCGCCCATCGACCAGCGCTGGTAGAAGGGATGCTCGAGCACGTTCCAGCGGGCGCGGGCCTGCTCGATCCTCTGCCAGACGTCGTTGCTCACGGGGGCCTCCTTGAAGTTGGGCGGGGGTGGACCGGGGCGCTCAGGATAACGTCCGCGAGGATGGAGCCCGCGCCCTGATGCGCCCCGAACGCGAGGACATCGCGTCGCCCGACTTCCCGGAGAGCCTCGAGTGGCTGGGCGAGCCACCGGAGTCGATGGCGACGGCGGCGGCGGCCGGGCCGGTCCTCGTCCACTTCTTCGACTTCGCCCAGCTCAACAGCGTGCGCACGCTGGCGTACGTGAAGGAGTGGGCACGCCGCTACCGTGACGACGGCCTGACCGTGGTCGGCGTCCAATCCCCCCGTTTCCCGTTCGGAGCCGACCGCGAGGCAGTCGGGCCCGGGCTCGAGCGGCTCGGCGTGAGCTTCCCGGTCGCGATCGACGCCGAGCGCGAGCTCTGGCACGACTACGGCTGCGAGGGCTGGCCGAGCCTCTTCCTCTGGCGCACCGCCGGCGCCCTCGCCTGGTTCCACTTCGGCGAGGGCGACTACCGAGGGACCGAGGACGCGATCCAGGCCGAGCTGCGCGAGCTCGACGCGCTGCGCGAGCTGCCGCCGCCGATGGACCCCCTCCGCCCCACCGACGCCCCCGGCGCCCGGGTGATGGCGCCGACGCCGGAGGTCTTCCCAGGCGGGTCCTGGGAGCGGTCCTGGACCGCGGGCGAGGACGGCGAGGAGCTGCGGGTCGACTACGAGGCGGGCGGCGCCTACGCGACTGTCGAGGGGCAGGGCGAGATCGGCGTGGAGCTGGACGGCCACGCGATCGAACCGATCGCGATCGAAGGGGCGGCCCTCTACCCGCTCGCCGAGCACCCCCGCCATGAGGCTCACACCCTCACCCTCCGTCCCTCGCCCAACCTGAACCTCTGGTCCCTCAGCTTCGCCGCCGGCGTGCCATAGGGAGGCGGGACACTCGCCGAACGGGCGGATACTCAAAACGCCGGCCTCATCAGGCCGGCGTTTGTCCGGGCGGTGAGTGTCCCGTCTCCCTACCCCGACGCCGCCGCAGTCGCTTCGCGGATCTCCTTCGGCAGCATGAAACGCACGTCCTCGTGGACGGTGCGCAGCTCGGAGACATCGTCGGCGCCGCGTTCGCGGAAGAACTCGACCAGGCGCTCGACCAACTCCTCGGGGGCGCTGGCCCCCGACGTGATGCCGACCGTCTCGACCCCGTCCAGCCACTCCTCGCGGACCTGGGTGTGGTTGTCGATCAGGTGCGAGTCGGCCCCGTGCTCGCGGGCCACCTCGACCAGGCGGTTCGAGTTGGACGAGTTGGTCGAGCCGATGACGAGCACCAGGTCGCACTCGCGGGCGAGCTGCTTGACGGCGATCTGGCGGTTGGTCGTCGCGTAACAGATGTCGTCTGACTTGGAGCTGACGATGCCGGGGAATTTGGCGCGCAGCGCCGCGATCACCTCGGCGGTCTCGTCGACCGAAAGCGTCGTCTGGGTGATGAAGGCGACTTTGCCGGGGTCGGGAACCTCGAGCGCCTCGACGTCCGCGGCGGTTTCGATTAGGACGATGCTGTCGGGCGCCTCGCCGGTCGTCCCTTCGACCTCCTCGTGACCCTCGTGGCCGATCATGATGATCGTGTAGCCCTGGGCGGCGAAACGGCGCGCCGAGACGTGGACCTTGGTGACGAGCGGGCAGGTGGCGTCGATCGTGCGCAGGTTGCGGGCGGCGGCGTTCTCGTGCACCGCCGGGGCTACGCCGTGGGCGGAGAAGACGACCAGCTCGCCCTCCGGCACCTCGGTCTCCTGCTCGACGAAGATGGCGCCGCGGCGCGAGAGCTCTTCGACTACGTGCTTGTTGTGGACGATCTCCTTGCGCACGTACACGGGGGCGCCGTAGGTGTCGAGAGCCCGTTCGACGGTCTCGACGGCACGGTCGACGCCGGCGCAGTAGCCGCGCGGGGCGGCGAGCAGGACTTTTTTCGGGGCGGCGGCGACGGTCGGCATCACCTTCAGGGTAGCTAGCCTTGCGGGATGGACACCTCCGGCACCCATCTGGAGCGGCTGACGGCCATCGACGCCTCGTTCCTGACGAACGAGAGCTCGTCGAGCCACATGCACATCGGCGCGCTGCTGATCTTTGAGGGCCCGCCGCCGAAATACGTCGACCTGGTCGAACACATCCGCGGTCGCCTCGACAAGGTGCCGCGCTTCCGGCAGAAGCTGGTCGAGCCGCCGCTGGAGGCCGGCCGACCGCTCTGGGCCGACGACGTCAACTTCAACCTGGCCTACCACGTCCGCCACACGGCGCTGCCGTCGCCGGGGGGCGAGGCGCAACTGAAGCGGCTGGCGGCGCGGGTCTTCTCTCAACAGCTCGACCGGTCGAAGCCGCTCTGGGAGATGTGGCTGGTGCAGGGGCTGGAGCGCGACCGCTTCGCGCTGCTGACCAAGACGCACCACGCGGCGGTGGACGGGATCGCCGGGGTGGACATCGGCACCGTCCTCTTCGACCTCGAGCCCGTGCCCGAGCCGGCGCCGGTCGTGGACACCTGGGAGCCCGAACCGACGCCCAGTACGGCGCAGCTGATCGCGCGGGGGGTGACCGACGCGGTCGCCGCGCCGCTGCACCTGGCGGAGCGGGCGATGGCGGCCGTGCGCAACCCCGAGACGGCGGCGCGGCGGGTGGTCGAGGCGCTCGAGGGTGTCGGCGAGGTCGCCGGCGCGCTCGCCGATCCGGCGCCGGACGTGCCGCTCAACCCCGCGATCGGGCCGCACCGCCGCTACACCTGGGCGCGCTCGGAGCTGGCGACCTTCAAGCACATCAAGGACACCTTCGGCGGCACCGTCAACGACGTCGTGCTGGCGGTGGTGACGGGGGCGCTGCGCAAATGGCTCGACCGGCGGGGGATTCGAACCGAGGGCCTGGAGCTGCGGGCGCTGGTGCCGGTCTCGGTGCGTGCCGAAGACGAGCGCGGCCAGCTCGGCAACAAACTCGCCGCGATGCGCGGGCCGCTGCCCGTCTACGTCGAGGACCCGGTGCGGCGGCTGCGCGTGGTCAGCGAGCAGATGGAGGGGCTGAAGCGCTCCAAGCAGGCGCTGGGAGCC
>DASWMG010000188.1:0-3783 GCA_036399875.1 Solirubrobacterales bacterium | reverse complement strand
ACACAAAACGCCGGCCTAATTAGGTCGGCGTTTGTCCGGGCGAGAGGCATCCCCATCCCCTCCCCCCTCCTCATCCTGACGTTCTCGGCACCGCTCATATGGGCGCTCTTCGACTGGATCACCGCCGGCAGCCCCACCTACTCCTTCACCGGCACCCGCGAGACGGTCGAGACCCTCGAACGGCAGACCGGCCCCGTCGACCTGATCCTCTACGGCCCGCGCCGGCTCGGCGAGGTGCTGCAGTGGCCGGGGATGATCGGCGCCGCCGCCGGCGTCGCGCTCGGGCTCGCCTTCCTGCGCCGCCGCAGCGCGATCGGAGTCGCGGCGGCGGCGTTGGCGCTCGGGGCCTTCGCGATCCTCGCCAGCGCCGGCCTGGCGATCATCCCCCGCTACACGATGCTGGCCGCCGCGGTGCTCGCCGTCTTCGCGGCGCTGGCGCTGCTCGGCTGGCGGCTGCTGGCGCCCGATCACCCCTGGCGGCGCCCCTGGCAGGCGTTCGCGGCCGTGGTGGCGCTCCTCTTCGCGGTCTGGGCGCCGAACCAGTACGACCTCCTGTACCGCGTCGACGTCGACCTGACCAACCAGCGGGCGATCGAGGAGGACCTCGACGACATCGCCGGCTCCGGTGCCTTCCACCCCCTCTGCCTGCCGATCTCGGTACCCAACCACCGGGCCGTGCCGCGCCTCGCCTGGGACCTCGACGTCCGCCCCACCGAGATCGTCAGCTCCAGTGAGCAGCGCCAGCCGGGGCGCGGTTACTTCCTCGACCCTGCCAGCCCCTTCGTCGTCCACAACTTCGTCCTCGACCCCAACGACCCGGCCCGGCTGGAGACGCCCGTCCCGGCTGGCTTCCGCCGCGTCGCCGCCAACGAGTCCTGGCGGCTCTACCGACGGTGCTGAGGTCGGGTGGCGCGCGTGCAAGCATCAGCTGTATGGCGGCGATAGAGCTCAGCGGAGTCGTCAAGCGCTTCGGCCCGATCACCGCGGTCGACGGCCTCGACCTCGACGTGCCCGAGGGCATCTGCCTCGGGCTGCTCGGCCCCAACGGCGCCGGCAAGTCGACGACGATGCGGCTGCTGACCGGGCAGGCGCTGCCCGACGCCGGGCGGCTGCGGGTGCTCGGGCACGAGCTGCCGGCCGACGCAAAGGCGGCGCGCGCCGAGATGGGCGTCGTCCCGCAGCTCGACAACCTCGACGTCGACGTCACCGTCGAGGACAACCTGGCGGTGTACGCGCGGCTCTACCGGGTTCCGGACGTTGGCGCCGCGGTCGACCGCGCGCTCGACCTCGCCCGCCTGCGCGCCCGCCGCCGCGACGCCGTCGACGAGCTCTCCGGCGGCATGCGCCGCCGCCTGCTGCTCGCCCGCGGCCTCGTCCACGAGCCGAAGCTGATCCTGCTCGACGAGCCGACGGTGGGCCTTGACCCGCAGATCCGCACCCAGCTCTGGACGCTGATCGACGACCTGCGCTCGCGCGGCACGACGATCCTGATGTCCACCCACTACATCGAGGAGGCCGAGCGGCTCGCCGACGAAGTGGCGGTGATGACCAAGGGCAAGATCATCAGCCGCGGCAGGCCGTCGGAGCTGATCGCCCAGCACGCTGGTCGCGAGACCGCCGAGATCTACGCCCCGCCCGAACGGCTGGCGGAAGCCCGGGCCACGGCCGAGGCGGCCGGGCTGCGGGTGCGCCCCGCCGGCCCGGCGATCGCGATCGTCGGCTCGGAGGGAGCCGACGACGGCACCGTCCCCGAGGACGCGGTCCGCCGCGCCGCCTCGCTCGAGGACGTCTTCGTGCTGCTGACCGGAGAGGAGGCGGAGTGAGCGCCGAGAGAGCGGCCGGGGCCGAGCGCACGATGCGGCTGGGGCGCCTCGAACCGGCGGCTATCGCCGGCGTGATGAGCCGCGAGCTCGCCAACTTCCGCACCTACTGGAAGGGGACGACCTTCTCCAGCGTGCTCGAACCGATCGTCTACCTGCTCGCCTTCGGCCTAGGGCTCTCGGCGACCCTGGTCGACGAGGTCGACGGCCAGCCCTACGTCGAGTACGTCGGCACCGGCATGGTCGCGACCGCCGTCATCTTCTCCAGCGCCCTGCCGGCGATGTTCGGCACCTTCGTCAAGCACCGCTTCCAGAACACCTACGACGCGATCCTCGCCGCGCCGGTCGACGTTGAGGAGCTGGTCTCGGCCGAGATGCTCTGGATCGGGCTCCGGGCCAGCGTCTACGGCTGCGTGCCGCTGCTGGTCACGATCGGCTTCGGACTGGATCCGGCGCCCGGCATGCTGCTCGTGCCGTTCTTCTGTCTGGTCACGGCGCTCGGTTTCGCCGGCTTCGGGATAGCGATGGCGGCGATCGTCGCCAAGATCGACCAGTTCAATTACGTCACCGCGCTCTTCGTCACCCCGCTCTTTCTGGTCTCGGGCGCCTTCTTCCCGATCGACCAGCTGCCGCAGGGGGTGCAAGTGGTGGCGCAGCTCAACCCGCTGCACCAACTGGTCGAACTGGTGCGCGGCGGCGCCTTCGGATTCGAAGCGGTCGACGCGCTCCGCTTCGCCGGGCTCGTCGCCTTCGCCCTCGTCATGTGGCGAATTGCGGTCAACCGCATGGAGGCACGGCTCGTCGACTGAAAACGGACCGTGCGCCCCGCCTTCGAAGCGAAGTCACCGGGCGTGTCCGTCGCGTTTGGCTCAGGCCGGGCTCACCTGCGGCACCCGCGGCTTCCGCTTAAGGCTGCTTCCTTCCGGACCTGACCTGATTCACGTGCCTACGTCGCGCAGGACCCGACCGTCAACGCCGCCCGCGGCGCACTGACCCCGACGGCCAGCCCCTCGGAACGGGATTCGGCCCCGCTAGAGCGGATTGCGGGTGACAGGGCACCGCTGATTCCCCACCTAGCACGGTCCGCGTCCATCGTAGCTGTATGCGTCGAGCGCGGTGGTCGTGACGGACGTAGGATCGCCCGCCAGTGATCGAGGTCGACGCCGAGTCGTTCTTCACGATCGTCGGGTGGCGGCGCTGGCGGCCGTGTCGGTGGCCATCCTGCCGAGCCGTTTCGCCCCACCCGTGGTGGTCGTCGAGCTGCTGCTCGGGATCCTCGTCGGCCCGCAGGTGCTCGACCTGGCCCGCACCGACGACTTCATCGACTTCTTCTCCAACCTCGGCCTCGGCATGCTCTTCTTCTTCGCCGGCTACGAGATTGACTTCGAGCGGATCAAGGGCCAGCCGCTGAAGCTCGGGGCGCTCGGCTGGCTGCTCTCGGTCACCCTCGCCTACGCCATCGGCGGGGCACTCGAGGCGGCGGGCGTCGTCGTCTCCTTCCTCTTCGTCGGCTCGGCGATGTCGACGACGGCGATCGGCACGCTGATTCCGATCCTGCGCGACAGCGGCGAGCTGCGTACGCGGTTCGGCTCCTACCTCCTGGCCGCCGGTGGCGCCGCCGAGTTTGGCCCGATCCTGCTCGTGACGCTCGTCCTCTCCGCCCACGAACCGCTGCACGAGGCGCTCGTCCTGGTCGCGTTCGTGGCGCTGGCGCTGGGGCTGGCGCTCGCTTCGGTGCGGTGGGGCTGGCGCGGCTGGCCGGCGCTAGAGCGCACCTTCGAGGCCAGCAGCCAGCTCGCGGTGCGCCTCGCCGTCGTCCTCGTCTTCGGCCTCGTCCTGCTGGCCGGCGAGCTCGGCCTCGACGTCCTGCTCGGCGGCTTCGTCGCCGGGATGATCGTCCGCCTCGCCCTCAAGGGCCGCGAGCTGGCCGTCTTCGAGTCGAAGCTGACCGCGGTCGGCTTCG
>DASWMG010000187.1:0-5400 GCA_036399875.1 Solirubrobacterales bacterium | reverse complement strand
CCTCGAGCAGGAAGCCGAAGCGGGCCTCGGCCTCCTCGGCATCGATCCCGAGCGCCGCGAAGGCCGCCTGCTGGACATCGGCGCGGTGGATGCGGATCGAGCCGCCGCCCATCTCCTGCCCGTTCCAGACGAGGTCGTAGGCAAGCGCGCGCGCCTCGCCCGGCTTCTCGGGGTCGAGCTCACCGGCCGGAGCAGTGAATGGGTGATGAAGCGCGTCCCAGCGGTCCTCCGCCGGGTTCCACTCGAACAACGGCCAATCGACGATCCAGGCGAGCCGGTGCTCGCCGGCCGGGATCAGGTCGAAGCGCTCGGCCAGCTCGACCCGCAGCTGCCCAAGCACCGCGTCGGCGACCCGGCGCTGGTCGGCGACCAGCAGCAGCAGGTCGCCCTCCTCGGCGCCAAGCCGCGCGTTGAGGTCGCGCAGCTCGCCCTCGCTGAGGAACTTGGCGGTCGGCGAGCGCCAGCCGTCGCCCTCGCGGAAGGCCCAGACCAGCCCCTTGGCGCCGAGCTCCTGCGCACGGGAGATCAACCCGTCCAGCTCCGAGCGAGGCAGCTCGCGCCGGCCGACGTTGAGGCCGCGCACCGCGCCGCCCGAGGCGATCGCGCCGCTGAAGACCTTGAACTCGGTGCCGGCCAGCGCCTCAGAGAGATCGACCAGCTCGAGCTCGAAGCGCAGGTCCGGCCGGTCGGTGCCGAAGCGGTACATCGCTTCGTCGTAGGAGAGCCGCTCGATCGGCAGGGTCAGATCGGGCGTCGCGGTACCGGCCTTCTCGCCGACCCGCTCGAAGACGTGCGCCAGCAGCCGCTCGTTGACCTCGATCACGTCGTCCACAGAGACGAACGACATCTCGATGTCGAGCTGGGTGAAGTCGGGCTGGCGGTCGGCGCGCAGGTCCTCGTCGCGGAAGCAACGGGCCACCTGGTAGTAGCGCTCGAAGCCCGACATCATCAGCAGTTGCTTGAAGAGCTGCGGCGACTGCGGCAGGGCGTAGAAGGAGCCGCGCTGCAGCCGGCTCGGCACCAGGAAGTCACGGGCGCCCTCCGGCGTCGAGCGGGTCAGCACCGGCGTCTCGATGTCGAGGAAGCCCTCCCCGTCGAGGAACTCGCGCATCGCCGCGGTCACCAGGTGGCGCAGGATCAGCGCCTCGCGCATCGACTCGCGGCGCAGGTCGATGTAGCGGTGGCGCAGCCGCGCGTCCTCCCCCACCTCGCCGGAGAAGCCCTCGACCTGGAAAGGCGGCGTCTCGGCGTCGGCGAGCAGATCGGCGTCGCCCACCCGCACCTCGTACTCGCCGGTCGCCAGCTCGGGGTTGACGGTCTCCGGCGAGCGCCGCACCACCGTGCCGCCGACGCTCACGACGTCCTCGGCGCGCAGCCGGTGACCGAGCTCGAACGCCTCGCCGGACGTGTCCGGGTGGAAGACGAGCTGGACGATGCCGGTGCGGTCGCGCAGGTCGACGAAGATCAGGCCGCCGTGGTCGCGGCGCCGGTGTACCCAGCCGGCCAGGCGGAGCTCGGAGTCGACCCGGTCGCCGAGCACCTGGCCGCACCAGGCGTCGCGGTACCGGTTCGGTCGGATCGCTGGGAACGGCTCGGTCATCGCGCCCGGCAGTCTTTCACCGCGACGGAAGTCGCAGTTGGGCGCCCCTCGGCGCCCCTACTTCGCGAGCGCGTCGAGAACCTCGCCCGGCGAGATCGGCCGCTGGTCGCCGGTCTCCATGTCGCGCATCTGCAGCGAGCCGTCCGCTTCGAGGATGAGGACGTGACGGGCGCCGATCCGGTTGGCGTGCTTGAGCTGGCCCTTCAGCCCGCGGCCGGCCAGATCGACCTCGGCCGACAACCCGGCGTGGCGCAGCTCGATCGCCAGCGCCAGCGCCCGCTGTCGCTGGTCCTCGTCGGCGGCTGCGAGGAAGGCGTCGCGATGACAGGGCGCGCCCTCCTCCCCCATCGCCAGCATGATCCGCTCGATCCCCGCCGCCCAGCCGACCGCCGGCGTCGGCGGCCCGCCGAGCTGCTCGATCAAGCCGTCGTAGCGACCGCCGCCGCCCACCTCGGATTGCGCTCCCAGCGAGGGGCAGACGAAGGAGAAGATCGTGCGCGTGTAGTAATCGAGGCCGCGCACCAGGGTCGGGTCGATCTCGTAGGGAGTCCCGGCCGCCTCCAGGTGGGCACGCACCTCGCCGAAGTGCGCCGCGTCCTCGCCGCCGAGCCGCTCGACGATGGTGGGCGCGCCGGCCATCACCCCCTGCGTCCCCTCGTCGTCGGCGTCGAAGGCGCGTAGCGGGTTGAGGTCGATCCGCTCGCGCACCTCCCTGGAGAGGTCCGACTCGTTGGCGCGCAGGTATGCCTTCAACTCCTCCAGGTACTCCTTGCGCGACTCGAACGAGCCGAGGCTGGCGAGGTGGAGCTCGACGCCGGGGACGGCGAGCTCGGCGAGGAGGTCGGAGAGCAGCATGATCGCCTCGGCGTCGGCGAGCGGCGAGTCGCTGCCGATCGCCTCGAGGCCGACCTGGTGAAACTGGCGGTAGCGCCCCGCCTGTGGCCGCTCATGGCGGAAGAATGGGCCCCGGTAGTAGAGCTTCACCGGCTGCGCCAGCTTGTGCATGCCGTGCTCGAGGTAGGCGCGGCAGATCGGCGCCGTCCCCTCGGGCCGCAGGGTGAGGCTGCGGCCGCCCTTGTCCTCGAAGGTGAACATCTCCTTCTGGACGACGTCGGTCGACCGGCCGACCCCGCGTTCGAAGAGGTCGGTGTCCTCGAAGACAGGAGTCGCGATTGGTTCGTAGCCGGCCCGGCTGAGGATCGTGATCGCGACCGATTCGACCCGGCGGCGTAGCCGTTTCTGGGCGGGCAGCACGTCGAAGGTGCCACGCGGCGCCTGGTAGGAGCTCCTCGCCATAACGGCTGCGAGCTTAGGCGAGCGCGGTCAGGAAGGGATTCGACGCGCGCTCGGCGCCCAGCGTCGTCGTCCCCATGTGCCCCGGGTAGACCGCCGTCTCATCCGGGTGCGACTCGAGTAGGTCGCGGATCGAGCGCAGCAGCGTCGGCCCGTCGCCGCCCGGCAGGTCGACCCGGCCGACCGATCCCTGGAAGAGCACGTCGCCGGAGAAGAGCGCGGCCTCGTCGCGGACCGAGTAGGTGACGTGCCCGGGGCTGTGCCCGGGGGTGAAGATCACGTCGATCGCCAGGCCGGCCAGCTCCAGCTGCTCGCCGCCGCTCACCTGCTCGTCGGCCTCGTAGCTCTCGTAGGGCCCGATCCCCGGGAAAGGGACGTAGGCCATCACGTCGGCGAGCACCGGCACTTCCAGCTCCGGGCAGTAGACGGGGGCGCCGGTCGCGGCCGCCACCGGGGCGACGGCGCCGATGTGGTCGAAGTGGCAGTGCGTGAGCAGGATCGCGTCGACGCCAATCCCCATCTCCTCGACGGCGGCGAGGATCCGCTCGGGCTCCTCGCCGGGGTCGACGATCAGGCCGCGGTCAGCGCCCTCGCGCCGCGCCAAGAAGCAGTTCTCGGCGATCGGCCCGACGGTGAGCATGCCGACGTCGAGGCTCACTCCTCCCCCCGCGCCCTGATCCGGGCGCGCTCGCGCCGCCGCCAGAGCATCGTGTCCATGTAATAGCCGGCTGGGACGTAGAAGACGAGCATCAGCGCGCCGAGGCCAAGCGCGGCGCCGAGCGGGCGGCCGAAGAGAAGGACGAGGAGCACGGTGAAGACCGCCGCGGCGACGACGGCGCGCACGACCGCGCTGCGCCAGGTCGGCGGCGCATCGCCGCGCCCGGCCGGCCCGCTCTTGCGCGCGGCGCGGGCCCTTGCTTTGGCCTCCTCGCGGCTGCGCGGGCGGCCCGCGCGCCGGTTCGGATCGACGCGGCCACCCTGCGTTCCGCGGTGCTTGCGACGGCGCTTCTTCCTGGTCTGGGCCATGAGCGGAATCTAGCGGGCGCCGCTCAGGACAGGGACGTCAGGCGCCGCTCGATCGTGTGGAGGGCGGGATCGAAGCCGCGAATCGGCACGTCGACGGGATAGCCCGCGACAGCCGCCTCGGGGACGAGGCCGATCAGCACCGCCTCCCCCGGCCGGGCGCCGAGCGGCGCCGCGAGCGACCTGACCCGCTCGACCACCTCGCCGAGCGGCACCGCGACCGGGTCGTGGACGTTGGTCGAGACCTGGGTGCGGCCGTCTGAGAGCGGCAGGCCGATCGCCCGCACGCCGGGCGGGCCGCCCCCGGACTCGCGCAGGCCGGCGGCGACCGCGCGGGCGGCCTCGACGTCGCCCGTGTCGAGCTCGACGTTGAAGGCGCCGAGCGGCGGGCGAGCGGTGACGAGGGTGGCGCCCGCACTCCGGTGCGGCAGCGCCGGGCCGCGGTCGGGCCGCAGCTCGCCCGCCTCCATGCGCAGCCACAGCTCGGCGAGACCGCCGTTGCGGAAGTAGGCGCGCTCGGCGTGCTGAGGGCCGCTTGCCAGCTCGCCGTAGAAGAAGACCGGCACGCCGAGCGAACCGATCGCCTCCGCGGCTTCCAGAGCGAGATCGCGCGCCGCCGCGCGGCCGGAGCCGTCGAGCCAGACGACCGGGCAGACGTCGAGCGCCCCGATCGCCGGATGGACGCCCTCGTAGGAGTCCATGTCGATCGACTCGACCGCCTCGGCGGCGCCGCGGCGCAGGCTCTGCAGCAGTGCGGCGGGCTCGCCGGCGAGCGTGAAGACGGTGCGGTCGTGGTCGCGGTCGGAGTGGCGGTCGAGCAGGTCCGCCGGGGAGGAGAAGGCGCGCTCAAGCGCCCCTATGCGCTCCGCGTCGCGCCCCTCGGAGACGTTGGGGACGGAAAGCAGCGGCGGCGCCACGCTCAGACGGTCAGCTCGCCGGCTTCGACGAGCGTCGCGCCGTCCACCTCGACGGTCGGCTCCATCACGACGCAGTCGAGGTGAACCGGGACCTGCACGTTGCCGCCGATCGCTGCCGAGGCGCCGAAGGCGACGTGAGCGGTGCCGAGGATCTTCTCGTCCTCGAGGATGTTGCCGGTGAGAGTCGCCTCTTCGTTGGTGCCGATCCCCAGCTCGGCGACACTCGTCCCGTCCGGGCCGTGCTCGGTCAGCAGCTCCAGCAGGCGGGCCCCCTCGGGGCCGCTCGCGTCTACGAGGTGACCGCCCTCGACGGTCAGCTCGACCGGCGTCTCCAGCTTGCCGACGTTCGCGATCGAACCGTCGACGACAAGGGTGCCCTCGGCCGTCCCCTCGACCGGGGCGATGAAGGCCTCACCGCAGGGGATGTTGCCGAACGCGCCGCGCTTGCTGATCGCACCGGCGTCGACGATCGCGGTGCGGTCGCCGAGGCCGAGTCGTAGGTCGCTTCCCTGCGGCGAGGTGATCCGCGCCTCGGCGCCCATGCCGAGCGCCCGTCCGAGCACGTTG
>DASWMG010000186.1:0-9238 GCA_036399875.1 Solirubrobacterales bacterium | reverse complement strand
GTCCATCGCCAGCGCCTCGCGCGTCTGCTCCGAGAGCATCCCGTCGCTCATGCGCAGCTCCTCGAGCACGGCGTCGTAGCTCTCGGGGCTCGTGACCACGGCGGCGAAGCCGTGGTTCTTGGCGGCCGCGCGGATGAGCGTCGGACCGCCGATGTCGATGTTCTCGACGACCTCCTCGGTCGAGACCCCGCGCGCCGCGGCCGTGCGCTCGAACGGGTAGAGGTTGACGCAGACCAGGTCGATCGGCTCGATCCCCTCGCGCTCCAGCGTCGCCATGTGGTCGGCGTCGTCGCGGCGGGCCAGGATCGCCGCGTGCAGACGCGGGTGCAGCGTCTTGACCCGGCCGCCGAGGATCTCCTCCTGCCCGGTGAACTCGGAGACGTCGGTCACCTCGATGCCGGCCTCGCGCAGCGCCGTCGCCGTACCGCCGGTGGAGAGTATCTCGACGCCGAGTGCGCTCAGCGTCTTGGCGAAGTCCGCGACGCCGGTCTTGTCGGAGACCGAGATCAGGGCGCGGCGGACGCGGATTCCCGCGTCGCTCACGGCCGGGGCAGCTGCGTTGGCGGGTGCCTCGCTCACCCGTCGATCCTAACCTCGCCCCGGGCGATCATGCGGATCGCCTCCGGGTAGAGCTCGTGCTCGACGGCGTGTATCTCGGCCTCCAGCTCGGCGCGGTCGCGATCGGCGGGGACAGGCACCTCGCGCTGCGCGATCGGCGGCCCCGTGTCGACCCCCTCGTCGACGAAGTGGACGGTGACGCCGGTCGTCTTCACGCCCGCGTCGAGCGCCTGGCCGATCGCGTCGAGCCCGGGGAAGGCGGGCAGCAGGGCGGGGTGGACGTTGACGATCCGGTTGCGGAAGCGGGCGACGAAGCCGGGGCTGAGCAGCTGCATGTAGCCGGCGAGGACGACGAGGTCGGCGCCGCGCGACTCGACCCACTCGGCCATCGCCGCGTCGCGCTCGGCCCGGCCTCCGAACTCGTCGCGGGGGAAGACGGCGGTCGCGACGCCGGCGCCCCGCGCCCGCTCCAGCGCGCGGGCATCCGGCTTGTCGGAACCGACCCCGACCACCTCGATCCGCTCGCGGCCGTGCAGGGTGTCGAGGATCGCCTGCAGGTTCGACCCGTTCCCCGAGGCCAGCACGACGAGCTTGAAGGACTCGCTCACCCCCGCATCATCGCGGCTCGCCGCCGATCAGCGCCAAGAGGCTCTCGTGGTCTTCGGCGCAGGCGGGGCAGCCTTCGAGGTGGGCGCGCATCCCGGGCAGGGCCGCGTCCGGGTCGGCCCGCTCCACCTCCAGCTCGACGTAGCGGTCGAGCAGCTCGAAGCACTCCTCGCAGCTCACCTCGGGCTCGCCCGGTCCCAGTGCCCGCGCCAGCAGCCGCTCCCCGTCGGTCTCCTTCTCGCGTCCGTCGCTCATCGCTTCACCTCCTCCCCGAGCGTCGCGACGTCGTAGCCGTCCTCGGCCAGCGCCGCTCGCAGCTTGCGCCGCGCGTCGTGCAGGGACTTGTAGAGGGCGCCGCGGGTCGTATCCAGCCGCTCGGCGAGGACGTCGATCGGCACCTCGTTGAGCGCCACGGCGACCAGCACCTCGCGCTGGCGCGGGCTGAGCACCTCCTCGATCGCCGCCGGCAGCGCCGCGAGCACGTCGCGCGCCTCGCCCTGCCCGGCGGGCGCCCTGCTCTCGCGAGCCTCCAGCCGCGCCCAGGCCGCGTCCTCGAGCGGGATCTCCCGCCCCTGCCAGGCGCGCCGCCGCACCTTCACCGCCGCCTCGAACAGCGCGAACTTGTAGACCCAGGTCGTGAAGCGGCTTTCGCCGCGGAAGTCGTCGAGCTTGCCGAGCACGGCGACCAGGGCGTCGTCGGCGCACTGGTGCGCGAGGTCGTCGTAGTCGTCGCCGCGCAGGTGGGGGACGCTGGCCCGGCGCCGGTTCAGCTCGAAGCGTGCCGCCTTCAGCAGCAGCTCGTGGAGGTCGCCGATCGCGGCGTCGCGCTCGGGGCCATCGGCGCGCAGCCGCTCGGGCCAGGTCTTCGTCTCAGGTTGGGTCAACACAAGAGAGGGTGCCATCTCCCCATTGGCGACGCCGGCGGTCCGGTTCTTACCCGAAGTAAGACCCGCCGCGGCGGCGACACGGACATGGCGACACAGTCCAACGACGGAAGGAGCCCCATGTCCACCACCACCCTCGAGCCACCGGCGATCGACAACCGCCTACCGGCCACGTTCTCGGAGCGGTTCAGGAGCGAACCGACCTACCAGGCGTTCGTGCTGCTGCGCCTCGTCTTCGCCGTGGCGCCGATCCTCTTCGGCCTCGACAAGTTCTTCGACGTCCTGGTCGAGTGGGAGCGCTACCTGGCGCCGTGGATCGACGACATCGTCCCCGGCAGCGCAGCGGACGCGATGTACGCGGTCGGCGTGGTCGAGATCCTCGCCGGCGTCGTGGTCGCCCTGAAGCCGCGCTACGGCGCCTACCTCGTCGCGGCCTGGCTCGGCGGCATCATCGTCAATCTCCTCACCTACTCCGGCTACTACGACATCGCCCTGCGCGACTTCGGCCTGCTGGTGGGGGCGCTGGCGCTGGGACGGCTGGCGGCGGCCTACGACCCACCCGGTCTGGAGGTGCGGATCTAAAACGACGACAGCGTTCGCCGTTAGTAGGGCTATACCCGACTAACCGCGAACGCACCTACGATCTGTCCGTGTCGATCCTCGAGCGGCTGGGAGCGGGGCCGATCGTCCAGGCGGGTATGGGCGGCGGCCTCAGCCGCCACGAGCTGGCCGCGGCGGTCTCGGAGGCCGGCGGTCTGGGGACGATCGCGGTCAACGGCGCGGCGGCGATCCGGCGCGAGCTGGCCGCCGCCCGCGCCCTGACGGCGCGGCCGCTCGCCGTCAACCTGCTGCTGCCCTTCGCCCGCCGCGACTGGTTCGAGGCGGCGGAGGCCGCGGACGTCGTGGTGACCTTCTGGGGACGGCCGCGACGCCGCACCACGCGCGCCTGGCTGCACCAGTGCGGCTCGGTCGAGGAGGCGCGCGCGGCGTACGGGGCGGGCGCCGACGCCGTGATCGTGCAGGGCGTAGAGGCGGGCGGGCACGTGCGGGGAACGGCGCCCGCGCTGGAGCTGCTGGAGCGGGTGCGGGCGGCGCTGCCGCCGGACTACCCGGTGCTGGTCGCTGGCGGGATCGCGACGCGCGACGACGTGCGCCAAGCGCTCGACGCGGAAGCGGCCGGCGCGGTTGCCGGCACCCGCTTCCTGCTCAGCGAGGAGAGCCGCGCCCATCCCGGCTACCGGCAGCGTCTCCTCCACGCCGACGAGACCCTGCTCACCGACCTCTTCGGCTTCGGCTGGCCGGCGCCGCACCGGGTGGCGCCGAACGCGGCGACGGAAGGCCGGCTGCGCGCGCCGGGCGCCGGGCGCGGCGAGCATCGCCGCGGGCCAGCGCTCAACCGGGCGCTCAACCGCATCTCCGCACCCAGCGCCCGCTATTCGCCCGCCGCCCTGCAGCGCCGCCTGGTCGTCGCCCAGCGTCCCGGCAGCCGCCTGCTCACCCCGCAGAGCGCGACCGACGACGGGCCGGAGACGCTGATCGACGCCGGCCCGCTTTACGCCGGCGAGACGGTGAGGCGGATCGGCGACGTACGTCCGGCCGCGGAGATCGTCGCTGTGTTGACGCCTTAGGTAAGTCCAGCGAAACCCAGACCAAAAAGAAGGCCCGGCGCGTGAAGCTGCCTGGGCCTTCTGAAGACCTGGCGGGATTTGAACCCGCGACCTCCACCTTTCGACAGGGGTGCTCTATCCAAGCTGAGCTACAGGTAGATGATGAATTTTAGCTCAGCCTCACAGCTCAATCTCTCCGCGCGGCTCTTCGAGGCGTGATCTACGACCAAGTGGTGTTCGCGGAAGCAACGAGGTTTGCCAGTGACTGACGCAATGGGATGGGATGCCGTCTGGCGCGTTTGTCGCCTATAGGGCGACTAACGCGCCAAGCCCTATCCGCTCGCGGGGACGACCGCGATCTCCTCGAGCGCGAACTTGCCGTTCGCCTCTTCGGGGTCGCCGAGCGGGTAGCGGCCGGTGAAGCAGGCGTCGCAGTGGTCGTCGGGGGAGGCGCCGATCGCCTCGTAGAGGCCCTCCATCGAGAGGTAGGCGAGCGAGTCGGCGCCGAGCTCGTCGGCGATCTCGTCGATCGAGCGCTCGTGGGCGATCATCTCCTCGCGCGTCGACATGTCGACTCCGTAGTGGCAGGGGTGGCGGATCGGCGGCGCCGAGATGCGCAGGTGGACCTGGCTCGCCCCCGCCTCGCGCAGCATGCCGACGATCTGGCGCGTCGTGTTGCCGCGCACGATCGAGTCGTCGACGACGACGAGGCTCTTGCCGGCAACGATCTCCGGCAGCGGGTTGAACTTGAGCCGCAGGCCGTGCTTGCGCAGCTCCTGGCCGGGCTGGATGAAGGTGCGGGCGACGTAGCGGTTCTTGATCAGGCCGTCGTCGCGCGGGATGCCGGAGGCGCGCGCGAAGCCCGCCGCCGCCGGGTTGCCGGAGTCGGGCACGGCGATCACCAGGTCGGCCTCGACCGGCGCCTCGCGCCAGAGCGCCTCGCCCATGCGGCCGCGGACCTGCTGCAGGACCTTCCCCTCCAGCCGGCTGTCGGGCCGCGAGAAGTAGATGTGCTCGAAGACGCAGCGCGCCGGCTGCCCCGCCTTGACGACCTGGCGCGTCTCCAGCCCGCGCTCGGTCAGCGAGACCATCTCGCCGGGATGCACCTCGCGCATCAGCTCGGCGCCGATGATGTCGAAGGCGCAGCTCTCCGAGGCGACGACGTAGCGGTCCTCGAGCCGGCCGAGGCAGAGCGGCCGCACCCCGTGCGGATCGCGGAAGGCGACGATCGCGTGCTTTGTCATCGCGACGGTCGAGTAGGCGCCCTCCAGCCTCGGCATCACGTCGGCGACAACGTCCTCGATGAAGCGGCCCTCGGTCGAGGAGAGCAGCGCCGCGATGATCTCCGAGTCCGAGGTGCCGCGGAATTCGATCCCGCGCTCCTTCAGCTCGGCCCACAGCTCGACCGCGTTGGTCAGGTTGCCGTTGTGGGCGAGGGCGATCTCGCGGCCGTCGTCGCGCCAGACCGGCTGGGCGTTCTCCCACGAGCCGCCGCCGGTGGTCGAGTAGCGGACGTGGCCGATCGCCATATCGCCCTCCAGTGCCCGCAGCTTCTCCTCGTCGAAGACCTGGGAGACCAGCCCCGAGTCTCGCAGCGTCGTGATGTGGCCGCCCTCGCAGGTCGCGATTCCGGCCGACTCCTGCCCCCGGTGCTGGAGCGCGTAGAGGCTGAAGTAGGCGAGACGGGCGACGTCGTGCCCGGGCGCGAATACGCCGAAGACGCCGCATTCCTCGCGGGGTGAGTCGCGATCTATCGAGTGCCCGTCAGAAGGAGTCAAAGCGCGTGCTTCCCTGGATGGAAGGACGAGACGCGCAGGCGGACTGCCTACCCCGACAGAGTACAAGGCGCCGCCGTCGTCTGACGGGCGTGCGCCGCCCGGGGCCTAGCGGTCGAGCCGCCAGCTCTTGCCGGGCGGGCCGAACATCTCGACGAACATCGTGAAGGCGTCGGGGCCGGAGAAGAAGTCCCAGGCCTGGGGATCGAGGATGTGGAGGGAGGGTCTTCCTCGTTCGATCTCCAGGAACACCACTCGTCGGTCCCCGAGCCCGCCCACCCGGCTCCACGCTTCCGGAAGGAACGTCTCGGCCCGGTCGGGGAGTCCCTCCCAGATTTCGGGGGCATGCCGTTGGAGGCAGAGCAGGATCCAGGCGGCGACCCGGGCAGGCGCGGCCAGAAGCTCGTCGCGGACCGCGAGCGCGTCGGGGTAAGGCTCGTCGAGATGCTCGACCGCCCAATCCCAGCCCGCCCTGTCAAGGGACGCGAAGAGCGGATGAGCGGCGTTCCACGCGAGCACTCCCCTCTCGCCGTACTCTGGGACGTGAGACACCCCTACTAGGTCGGTCCACTCGGGCGGGAAGTCGGCGGTCGTCAACGGAACTCCGGTGCTGTTCTGACCGGGCTGGAGGGTCTCCCAGACCAGTACGGGCACGATGCGGCCGGAGTCTTCGACGGCGCCGACAGAGCTCGGTCCCAGATCTTGCCCATGCCAGGAGTGGGAGGTGGCCCGGTGGTGTCCGCGCACCTCGAACAGCGGAGCTGCGGTGACCTCGGAGCCGCGCCAGCGCCAGCCCGAGGACTCCAGCCATTTGAGGTCGTCGACGACGGGGAAGCGCAGCGGCTCCAGCAGCCTCGCCCTGCCGTCCTCCTGCAGCGGTGCGAACCAGCTCGCGTTGGTGAGACTCTCGGGAATCTCTTCGAGGGTGCTGGCGTTCGGCAGAGCGGTCGGGGCGCCCGCGTGTTCGCCGATCAGCTCGAGGAGGAAGTCTCTGGCCTCGGCGAGCACCCATTCCGTCGCCTCCTCGGCCGCATCGCTCGGCACGAAGCTGTTGCGGTGAACCGCGATCCGTCCGGCCGCGTCATCGGTCCAGTCGATCTCGATGTACGTGTTGTAGATCCGCGTCAGGTAGGGGCCGAAGTTCATCTGGAGCGAGTCGATGTCGACTTCGGTCTCCATCCCGTTCCAGCTCATCACCGACCACTCTCCGCCCGGTCCCACCGCGTCGCTGTCCCCGATCGGCGCGACCCGGAACTTGCCGTCGCCGACGGGTTCGAGGTCCATGTAGGTGAGCGAGACCCCCGCCGGCAGGTCGAAGTGCCCGCGGTGGATGCGATAGGTCCCCAACCCTTCCGGCAGGTCGCCTTCGCGTACGGCGATCGTCAAGTTCGCTTCGGCCTCCTGGCGCAGCTCCGCCAGGTGCGCCTGTTCGCGCTCGCGAGCCTCCCGCACCGGCAGAGCCATCAGCTCGTACGTTTTCTCGCTGCCCGGTCCGGATCGTTCGTAGAAGGACGACACCATCGCGATCTCCGCGGCCTCCCGCCGATCGACCCAACCGCGGGCGGCACTCCAGCCCGGAAGACCGAAGTCGTCGGCCTCGAACGAGAAGCGGCAGGGAACCCTGCGCACCTGCTCCGCCACGTACCCCGCCAACTCCTTCGCGAACTCGTCGGCGCCGTCGGCCAGCAGATCGTGGCGAACCGTCAGCGCCACCTCGGTGCCGACCGGGCGGTTGCCGGCAGGCTTCAGCTCGCCGAAGTCGGTGAGTCCCGAGATCGTGAACGTCCACGCCGGCTCACCCGACCCGCCCGCCTCGAGGGAGCGGCGCGTGCTCAGCGTGAGGTCCGATGCGAGCAGGAAATAGGAGAGGACGCCGATGCCGAAGCGCGCCGTCCTGCCGACGGAGAACCCGTGCTCCTGGCAGGCGCGTTCGAGGGAGCGAATCGCGTGGTCGGTCGGAGTGCCGCCGACCAAGAAGCGGGAGGCGATGATGTCCCGCGACATGCCGGTGCCCGTGTCCCGGCAGACGATGCGGATGCCGTCGTCGGTCCGCTGCAGGACCAGGGAGACCTTGTGCGTGTCCGCGATCTTCGCCCCCGCCTCCCCATCGGAGGGGTCGTCCTGCAGCAGCCGCTGCCGCGCGATCTGCTCCCTCACCGCGTCGAAGCCGTTCTGCAGGAGCTCCCTGACCGCGGTGAGGGAGGAGCCGTAGAGCTCGATGCCTCCGACCAGCTCGAGCAGCCGCTGCGCGTCGGGGCGGAAGGTCCCGTCGATGTACTCGTAGGCGTCGTCCAGCGGTTCGATCTCGGCTTTGACGCTCGAGTCGAGCGACCAGCGGTGGGGAAGCTCCTCCTCGCGGTTGGCCATCCGCAGGAAGGTGGGTTCGTCGGCGAGGCGCCGGCAGCCGGCCAGCTCGCGATCGACGTCGTCGACGGTGATCTTGATCGCGTGGTGGGTAAGGGCGTCCGGGGGCTCGGCCCGCAGGCGCAGGTGGCCGCCGTCCAGCGAGAACGCCAGGTCGTGGTCCTTGTGCCAGAAGATCGCGCTGCTGGCGTCGACGTCGCGGTGGGCGAAGAGGATCGGCGGCGTACGCTCGGGATCGAAGTCGAGGACGTCGGCGACGCGAAGCAGGCAGGCGCAGTAGCGGAGGTGCAGCAGGGTCGGCGGCGCGCCGACCTCGCGCGGGTTGAATTTCTTGTCCTTCAGCTCGTCGATGCTGAAGTGGTGGCTCTTGCAGAGACGCACCAGGTCGTCCAGCCAGGCCGGGTACATCTCGCTGGCGGCGGAAGCCAGATGCTCGCGGATCCACGCCTCGCTCCAGTCGTTGTGGCGGTGGCGAACGTACCCGGCGACGATCCGGTCGGCGAGCCGAAGGTCGGAGCCGGTCGGAGTTCCGTCCCGGAGCGGAGGGACCAGCCCGTCCCAGTTGTCGTCGAGCCAGGCCTGCAGCGCGTCGGCTTCCTCGGCGCTCAAGTTCTCGCCCGCTCCGGAGAGCAGATGGGCGTGGTGTGCTCTGACGCGGCCCAACGGCGGCGTCATGCCGATGTCGTGGAGGTAGGCGCTGAGCAGGAGCATCCCCAGGTCGTGGGAGGAAAGCCGCGGAAGGAGGTCTCCCGCGAGCCTGCCCATCCATCTGGCGACCCTCCACGAGTGGCCCGAGTCGTGCAGGGTGAAGTTCGCGGGCATGGTGTCGCCCTGATCGAGCACCGTTTCGACCTCGGGGATGACGCGTTCCAGGATGCGTCGGAGCCGCGGGGCTGGTTCGTCGCCCCTCTCCTTCAGCTCGTCCCAGAGCTTCGTCGCCTGCCACGTGGCCGCCGACCGTGCCTCCACGGGCGGGAGACTAATCGCCTCGTCGGGACCGTTCAGGTTTCGTCACGCGTGGGGCGAGATCTGTCGCCAGCTCATGCCTCTCGCCGCCGCGCTCCGGAGCCGCCCGGGTCGAAAGCGTTTAAGCGACACCTTTTACAGGCATATACGGAGTGAACAGTTCAACTCGAGGAGGAGGGCCACCGTGGTTATCGCCGCCGTAGTCGGAATATGTGTGTTGCTGCTGGTGCTGGGCTTCCTCCTGCCGAGGTTTTCGGAGCACGCTCGCCGCGGCACCGACAAGGGCTTCTCGGTCGGGCAGCGGGCGGGCGGCAAGGCGCCGGGTCCGCTCGGCACCCTGTTCAGCAAGTCCTTCGGCAAATCGCGCCGGGCCGCGAACAAGAGCCACTCGGCCGGGCAGGGCGCCCGCTCGAAGATGCCTTTCTAGGTCAGTCGAGGCGGTCGCCAAGCGAGCGCCACGCCGCGGCGAGGTCCTCGA
>DASWMG010000185.1:0-5718 GCA_036399875.1 Solirubrobacterales bacterium | reverse complement strand
GTCCAGACGTGGACGCCGCTCTCGCCGTCGAACGTCCCCACCTCCAGGCCGACACCGAGGTCGTCGTAACCGCCGAGGATGTTGCGACGGTGCCCCGGCGAGCCGATCCAGGCGCGGAAGATCGCGCGCGGGCTCGCGTAGGGGCCGGTGCCGAAGGCGATGTTCTCGCCGGCGCCGCAGGCCTCGCCGAGGTAGCCCACCCGCTCGATCCAGTAGGCGAAGTCGCGCCCGCAGGCTTCGTGGTCGAAGTCATCGCAGCGCAGGACGTCGCGGGACTTGAGACCCGCCGAGCGGGCCAGCTCACCGGAGGCGGCGAACGGCGACAGACCGGCTCGGCGACGGGCGGCATTGACGAGGCAGCGCATGACGCCCTCCTGGACGACGGCGGGAGCCGCAGCGTTGCCTGCACCCGCACAGGCGGCCGCTTCGGCCTGCGTAAGCTGGGAGGAGACCGAAAGGAGTGCGATGGCCGAGCAGACGAAGAAGGTCCAGAAGAGCGACGAGGAGTGGCGGGCACAGCTCACGCCCGAACAGTACGAGGTGACCCGACGGGCCGGGACGGAGCGGGCCTTCACCGGCCCCTACTGGGACGAGAAGGCCGACGGCACCTACCGCTGCGCCTGCTGCGGGACCGAGCTCTTCTCCTCCGACACCAAGTTCGACTCCGGCACCGGCTGGCCCAGCTTCACCGAGCCGGTCAACCTCGAGCACGTCGAGCTGCGGCCCGACAACAGCCTCTTCATGCGGCGCACCGAGGTCGTCTGCAGGCACTGCGACGCCCACCTCGGTCACGTCTTCGACGATGGCCCACCGGAGGCCGGCGGCCAGCGCTACTGCATCAACGGCTGCGCGCTGGCCCTCGACAAGAACGAGTGAGCGCTGCTGAGGCGGCCCCGGACGCGAGGCGGAGGAACCGCCGGGTTGCTCATTTGGCGGGGCCGGTGGCGACGGCGCCCAGGTAGCTGAAGCGCACCGCCAGCGCGACCGCCTCGGTGCGCGTGTCGACGGCGAGCTTTTTGATCGCGTTGCGAACGTGGGTGTGGACCGTCGCCGGGCTGAGCCCGAGCCGGTCGGCGATCTCCTTGACCCGCAGCCCCTCGGCGAGCAGCTCGAGGATCTGTCGCTCGCGCGGCGAGAGCAGGAGCAGCTTTTCGACCTCCGAGGGCCTACCGCCGGCGAAGTCGCCGCCGAGGAAGGTGCCGCCGCCGGTCACCGCTTTGACGGCGCGGGCGATGTCCTCGGCGGGCGCCGACTTCAGCACGTACCCGGAGGCGCCGGCCCGCAGCGCCAGCGCCAACAGGTCGGGCTGGGCGTGGGCGGTGAAGATGATCACTTTGGTGCGCGGGCGCGCCTTCAGAACCTCCCTGGTCGCCTCGATGCCGTCGCGCTTGGGCAGCTCGACGTCGATGATCAGGACGTCGGGCTCGAGCTCCTTGACCACGTCGACGACGGCCCGTCCGTCCTCCGCCTCGCCGACGATCTCGAGGCTGCTCGTGTTGGCCACCCGCGCCTTGATCGCGTCGCGGACGATCTCGTGGTCGTCGCAGAGCACGACCCGCTTTGCGCCTCCGACGGCGACGTTCATCGTGGCGCGATCCTCGCAGGGGCGCCGTAGCGATGCAAAATATTGGGTAGCGTGAAACCGCCTTCCCGGTCCTGTCTGTTCTCTATCAGCGCGATCATCGTCCGTCCCACCGCCACCGCCGTCCCGTTGAGGGTGTGCACCGGCTGGGGTGCTTCCGTATCGGCAGGCCGGTACCTACATTTGAGGCGTCGCGCCTGGTAATCGGTGGTATTCGAGCAGGAGGTCAGCTCGCGGTAGCGGCCCTGACTCGGAATCCACGCCTCGCAGTCGTACTTCTTGGCGGCGGGCGCCCCCAGGTCTCCGGCGGCGACGTTGACGACCCGATAGGGGATCTCCAGCTCGCCGAGAATGCGCTCCTCGATCGCGAGCAGGCGCTCGTGCTCCTCGGCGGACCGCGACGGCTCGACGAACGAGAACATCTCGACCTTGTCGAACTGGTGGACGCGGAAGATGCCGCGCGTGTCGCGGCCGGCGGCGCCCGCCTCGCGGCGGAAGCAGGGCGAGAAGCCGGCGTAGCGGAGCGGCAGCTGCTCGGCGGCGAGGATCTGGTCGGCGTGGAGGCCGGCGAGCGGCACCTCCGAGGTGCCGACCAGGAAGAGCTCGTCCTTGGGTATCTCGTAGATCTGGTCGCGGTCGCCGGGCAGGAAGCCGGTGCCGTAGAGGGCCTCCTCGCGGACGAGCACGGGCGGCACGACCGGCTCGTGGCCTTCCTCGCGGACGACGTCGATCGCGTAGCGGACCAGGGCCAGCTCGAGCAGGACCAGGTCGCCCTTCAGGTAGGCGAAGCGCGAGCCGGAGACCCGCGCCCCGGCCTCCATGTCGATCAGGCCGAGCTCGGTGCCGATCTCGAGGTGGTCGCGCGGCTCGAAGTCGAAACTGGGCCGCTCCCCCACCTCGCGCACGAGGACGGCGTCCTCCTCGCTGTCGCCCTCGGGGGCGTCGGGGTCGGGCAGGTTGGGAAGCTCCGCGGCGACCCGCTCCAGCTCGGCCTCGACCCGCTCCAGCTCGGTTTTGCCCGTCTCGATCTTGTCCTTGAGGCCCTGCACCGCCTCCATCTCGGCGGCGGCGTCGCCTCCCCCCTGCTTCGCCTCGCCGATCTTCTTGGAGAGCGTCTTGCGCTCGGCCTGCGCGCCCTCGATCTCCGGCAGCAGCTCGCGGCGCCGCGCGTCGAGGGCGAGCAGCTCGTCGACGCGCTCGGCGGCGCCGCGGCGCGCCAACGCCGCCTTGACCCGCTCAGGGTCGGAGCGGATCAGCTTGAGGTCGAGCACTGGCGGCCTACGACTTAGGGAGAGGCCTGCTCGGGTGAGCCGCCGGTCGGCTGGCCGGCGGCCGCGCCGGCCGGCTCCACCTCTTTGTCCCGTGCCGGGGCAGGTTCCCCCGACTGCTCGGGGCGGGGCGACTCTTCCGCGTCGCTGCCCGAGTACTCGGCGACGAAGCGGGCCACCGCTTCTGCTTCCTCGCCGACGACGATGTTCTGCGGCATGATCGCGCCGGAGAAGCCGCCGTTCTGGATCGCGAAGAGGGCGTCCTCGTAGCTCTCGGTGCGCTGGTCGAGGTTGGGGCCCTGGGTGCGGATGCTGCGGTTGCCGGTTCCCTGGCTGCCGGCCGCCTTCATCGTGTGGCAGCCGGAGCAGTGGGTGGCGAAGAGAACCGCCCCGTTGTAGTTGGCGTCGTCGTCAGAGAGGGCGATGCCTTCCTCGCCGAAACCACAGGCGGCGAGGGCGAGGGCGGCCGCGAGGGCCAGGACGGTGGCAATGACAGGTCGCACGCGGCGGGGATCATATTGTCCCGCTGAGATGGCCGACGCCCGATCCCCCCGCACCGACCCAGCCGACTTCCGCGCCGCGATGGGCGAGCTGCCGACCGGAGTCACGGTCGTCAGCGCGGCCGGCGGCGAGGGGCCGGCGGGCGCGACCGCGAACGCCGTCGTCTCGCTCTCGATCGAGCCGATGCTGATGCTCGCCTGCCTCGATCGGGGCTCGCGCACCCTGCTCGCCGTGCAGGGGGCGAACCGCTTTGGGATCAGCGTCCTGCACGCCGGCCAGGAGGACCTGGCCCGCTCCTTCGCGACCAAGGCGCCAGTGGCCGACAAGTGGCGCGGGGTCGCCTGGAGCGAGCGCGACGGCATTCCGGCTATCGACGGCGCGCTGGTCTGGATCGGCTGCGATCTCCGCGACGTGATCGCCGGCGGCGACCACGTCATCGTCACCGGCGAGGTGACCGACCTGGCGCGGGGAAAGGGCGACCCGCTGGTCTTCCACCGGGGCGGGTACCGGGCGCTGGGCCAGCTCGGTTAGAACGGCGTTCGCGCCGGGCGCAGCTTGCGCGCCGTGAAGCGCGGCTTGATCACCTTGTTGAGGAAGGCGCCTTTCGAATCGGCGGTCGCGAAAGCATCGAAGACGAAGTCGGGCGCGCGCCGATAACCGTATAGAGCGCCTGTGTGGAATTCGACGTAGATCTCCATCGCTTCGCGGTCGTAGCCGATCCGCGCGACGCTTGTCGAATCGACGGGCTGCAGGTCGGGAACGGTCACGAGACGCCTCCGGCGGCTCCCTTACCCCAAACCGCGCCGACTTCACCGGAGACCCCCGTGGAGGCCGGTACCCTTTGCGGCGCGATGGAGGCGGCAACCGTCAGCTGGGAGCGCTGGACGTTCGCGCAGAAGGCGCTGGTGGTCTTGGCGGCGCTGGAGCTGGTCTGGGCGACGGCCGGCTTGGTCGCCGAGCCGAGCTTCTCGTTCGCCGAGAACGCGCCGACCGAGCGGGTGCTGTGGGTGGACTTCAACGGCGTCCACGCCCTCTCCGGCTTCCTGCTCTTCCTCCCAGCCTTCTATTTCGCCCTGCGGCCGCGCTGGGCGGTCCTCTACTGCTACTACGCGGCGGCGGCGCTGATCGTGACCGGCATCTGGGCCTTCCTCTCGACCCAACCGGCCGGAGTCTTCACCTTCCCGAACAACGACGCCGACGGGATCTTCCACATCGCTACGGGGATCGTCCTGCTGGGGATCGCCGCGGTCCAGCACGGCCTGGATTCCGCAGGCAAAGATCGGGTGCTTTGATGACCCTATAGGGGTCAGAAAGCGCCCGAAGTTCGATTAGAACGCGGAGCTGCTTGCCGCCGCGCGCAGCCCGAGCAACAAGATCACGCCGCAGCTGACGGCCATGATCCCCATCTCGCGGCGGACGATCGCGAGGGCCAGGGACTGCTGGTCGGCGGCGGAGAGAGCTTCGAAGTCGATGTCGCCGAGCTCGCGTTCGGCGGCGCCGGCGCGGGCGCCCTCGGCCAGGAAGGAGACGAGGAGGGGCAGGGCTCCGTAGAGGTAGTGGAGGTCGCTGCTCGATTCGTGGCCGGTGAACATCAGCAGCCCCCCCAGCAGGGCCTGGAGGAAGACGGCGCCCTGTGCGGCGCGCAATAGGTACCAGAAGGGGACGGAGGGGCGATCGCGCAACCACGCCGTGCCGCCAACCGCGAAGGCGGCCAGGTTGAGGGCGATCAGGGAGACGCCGACGACGAGGTGGACCTCAACCACATTTCCTCCCGAAAGGGTCGGATTTCCGCTTGCTGATGCGGAAAAGCACTATGTAGCAAGTTGTCACAATGTCGGTGTATAACAGCGGCTGCGGCGCCCCTCCCCATGCTCCAGAGCTACCTGCCGATACTCGTCTTCGCCGTCCTCGGCGTCGTCGTCGGCACCGCTTTTGTGATGCTCAACCACGTGATCGGGCCGAAGCGGCCGGCGCGGGGCACGGTGGCGGCGCGGCGCCAGGCCGAGCCCTACGAGTCGGGGATTCCCGTGGACGCCTCGCACGGGCTGCGCTTCGGCGTGACCTTCTACCTGATCGCGATGCTCTTCATCCTCTTCGACATAGAGGTGGTCTTCCTCTATCCGATCGGGGTCATCCTCAACAACGCCGACAGTCTCTTCGTGCTCGGCGAGCTGGTCGTCTTCGTCGTCCTGCTGCTGGTCGCCTTCGTCTACGTCTGGCGGAAGGGGGCGCTCGATTGGAGGTGAGGCGGCAGAAGGCCGGTGGCGCCGCGGCCGGCGAGGACCTTGCCGGCGAGCGGACCACGATGCGTGAGCGCCAGCTGCGCGCCCGCGACATGCTGCGCGGCGACCTCGAGGGCGAGGAGCT
>DASWMG010000184.1:0-5988 GCA_036399875.1 Solirubrobacterales bacterium | reverse complement strand
CTCGAACCGCGGTTGAAGGCGCGCCACGAATCCTCGGGCGCCTCGTTTCACCCCGATCAGTACATCGTCCTCGATGCGGCCGAGACGCTTTCGCGGTTCATGGTCGACGGATGGCCCGACGAGCAGCGCTTCGCCGACGTCCTCGGCAACGTCGTCCGGCGGGCGCAGAACGGCAGCCGGCGCGTGCGCGCCTTCGGCGAGATGGTCGCCCTGCTGTGGGCGGAAGGCAAGCACGACGCCGCCCTCCGTCTGGAAGAGCTGTGGAACGATCTCGCCAGGACCCATGCCTTCTCCCTGCTGTGCGCCTATCCGATGGCGGGCTTCCGTCACGAAGAGCACGGCGGCTCCTTCTTTCACATCTGCAGCGCGCACTCGCAGGTGCGGCCCGCGGAGAGCTTTCTCGCGACTGCCGCTCCGGAGGAGCTGCGCCGCCAGGTCGCCCTGCTGCAGCAGAAGGCGGCCGCGCTGGAGACCGAAGTCGCGAAACGCCGGCAGCTCGAAGCGGAGCTCCAGAGGCAGCTCGAGCAGCTCGCCGAGATCGACCGGCGCAAGGACGAGTTCCTGGCGATGCTCGGCCATGAGCTGCGCAACCCGCTGGCGGCGATCGTGACCGCGACGGAATTGATGCGCCTTGGCAGCGACAATCCCACCTACATCGCCCGCTCGCGCGAGATCGTGGCGAGGCAGTCGGCGTTGATGTCGCGCCTCATCGACGATCTTCTCGACATCTCCCGCATCACCCGCGGCAAGATCGAGCTCAAGACCGAGACCGTCCTGCTCGGCGAGCTCGTCGAGCGGGCGATCGAGATCGTCCGCCCGCTGATCGACGAACGGGGCCACCGCCTGGCCGTCGACCTGCCCGCCGAGCCTGTCTCGCTCTCCGGCGATGCCGCGCGCCTGGGGCAGGTCCTGGCCAACCTGCTGCACAACGCGGCCAAGTACACCGATGCCGGCGGCAACCTCTCGCTGAGCGCGTGCGAGGACGGCAAGGACCTGCGGCTGTGCGTGCGCGACGACGGCGTGGGAATGACCCCGGAGCTCTGCGAGCGGGTGTTCGAGCCCTTCGTCCAGGCGCCAGGCTCGCTGGAGCGCGCCCGGGGCGGCCTCGGCATCGGATTGACGCTCGTGCGGGCCCTCGTCGATCTCCATGGCGGCAGCATCGAAGCCAGGAGCGACGGCCCCGGACGCGGCAGCGAGTTCGTCCTCCGGCTTCCCCTGCGGCAGGCGGCTGCGGCCGAGCCGGCGGTGCTCCTTCAACAGTTGACGAGTTGAGCGGCGCCGATCAGGGCCCGCCGATCACGGCCACTCGCGCGGGCTGAGGACGCCGTCCCGGTTGCGGTCGAGACGCTCGAAGTCGGCGCTCGAGCCGGTCCATTCGAGGCGGGTCAGGCGGCCGTCGCGGTTGCGGTCGAGGTTGCGGAAGCGGCGCTGCTCCTGGGCGGTGGCGCGAGGGTTCCAGACGTCCTCGATGTTCCGGGCCTCGTACTCGCGGCGGGTGCGGGGCCTGTCGGCGTCGCGGTCCGGCGTCTCGAAGCCGCCGTGGCCGCGCTGCCACTCGCTCCAGCTCACGCAGCCGTCCCGGTTGGTGTCCAGCTCCCGGAACCGCTCTACCAGGGTGTCGCGGCGCACGACGTTCGGCGTCAGCAGCTCGCTCCGGCTCAGGCGCCCGTCCTGGTCCCGGTCGACGCGGTTGAAACTGGCCGGATCGAGCGGCCACTCGGCGAGCGAGACGTAGCCGTCCCGGTTGCGGTCCAACTGCTCGAAGCGTTCGGCATAGGGGTTCTCGACCTCGCCAGGGGCGCTCCGGGGCTTGGCCGGGGCCTGCGGAGCCTTCTCCTCGGCACTCGCCTCGGCCGCGAGAGCCAGCGACATCAGGAGGATGGGGAGGAATCGGGCTCGGTGTCGCATCGCAGCCTCCTGGGCCCGCGGACCCCGCGGGCTTCGAGCTTCAAGGGCTGCAAGGGAGGTACCATGCCACCGGCCCCGTGCGGCCCCCGGCTACGCCGGCGTCCACCGCGCCGGATCGGCGAAGAGGAGGAGCGGCTGCTCGGCGGCGCGGAAGGTCGCGCGGGCGCCGAACGGATAGCGGGTCGCCATCCGCGCACCGTCGATGAAGAGCCAGCCCGCCTCCATGGCCGACTCGACGACCAGCGTCTGGCCCGCCTCCACAAAGCCGCATTCCAAGGCCGCGCCGCGGCCCCGGGCGCGGTAGAGCTCGCGGGCGCGGAACTGGAGCCGGCGGTCACCGAGCGGCATCGGCTGGCCACCCGCGGAGCGGATCCCCGCGGTCGAGCCCGTCGCCGCCGCGACCCACAAGCCGGAGCTGCGGTGGTCTTCCGCCCGACGGCCGAGACGCAGGCGATAGCGGCTGGTCGCCGCCGGCTGCTCGTGAGCGATGAGGACGTCGTTGAGCGCCGGTGGCAGGAGCCGTCCTTCGAGCTCGGCCTCGATGCGGGCTACCGGTTGCGGCAGCAGGCTCCCCCTCGCGATCCGCGCCAGGTCTCGCGCCAGGCTCGCGCGCCGGGAGAACGTCAGATAGCCCACGCTCGACCGCGGCGCGGAGTTGACGCCGAGCAGGGCGGCCCCGGTCACCCAGTGCGAGGCGGCGAGGAGGGTCCCGTCGCCGCCGACCGAGATGACGAGGCGAGCGCCGGCGAGCGCGCGGCGCGCCCGGGCGTCGATGGCCTCCACCGAGACCGTCAGCGGCGTGACACCCAGACGGGCGAGGGCCTCCCGCAGGGTGTCGAGAGTGCGCTCTTGCTCGCTCGCCGCATGCTCCACCTGTCCAGCCAGCCGCCGCCCGGTGTGGGCGAGCCGGTCCACCACCCGTTTGCGGGAGGCCACCGGCGTCTTGACCACTAGGACACAGGGGGAGAGAAGGGTCTCAGCTCGTGGGTTCGGCACGGTGCGAGACTATCGCGACGGCGCGGTCTACGGAACGAGGACCATCTGGCGGAAGAGCTCGTCGAGCGCGCGCTCGGGCGAGTCGCAGAGGCCCGCGTGAACGGGTGAGACCTGGATCATCGTGCTGCGCGGAGACACGAGCCAGTGGAAGCGCTCCCGCAGCGAGAGCCGCGCGATGGGCCCGCCGTCCGGACTGCCGGCGCAGATCCTGGGGACCGCCTCGAGGTGCTGGCGGACCAGCTCGACGTCGGTCTCGGGCCAGAGCGCGCGCAGCCGCGGCTCGTTCACCTCGACGCGGGCCTCAAGGAAGTCCCGCTCGAGACAGAAGAGGACGACGCCGGCGTTGACGAACTCCTCGCGCTCCACACGCGGTACCACGCGCAGGATGGCGTAGTCAAACGAGCTGAGCGCGGGCACGAACCGCCTCCTCGACGAACGATGATGCCGACGACGCCGCTTCGAGCCTGCGGGCGAGGAACGTCAGGTATCCCGCGCGCCGGTCGGCCGGGGAGAGGCCCGGCGCCGGCGGCAGCCAGGAGTCCGGGACCTGCTCGATCGCGCGCGCGAACAGCGCCTCGCCGAGCCGCGGGCGCAGCCGGCGATCGGCCTCCTCGATGCGGCTCGCCCAGGGCAGGAGGATGTGATCGCGAACGGCGGGAAACCGGCTGCGGGCCATCTCCTCCATAGTCTGCCAGTTGTGGTGGAAATAGAGCGCGGCGCCATGATCGATCAGGTAGACCGACTTGTGCCAGCACAGGAGATTGGAGTTGCGCGGCGTCCGGTCGACGTTGGTGATGAAGGCGTCGAACCAGACGATGGACGAGGCGAGCTCCGCGTCGACGGCATCTCCGGCCGCCGGATCGAAGGCCGCGGATCCCGGCAGGTAGTCGACGCCCAGGTTCAGCCCCACGCTCGCCTTGAGCAGATCGCGGATCTCCGGGTCCGGCTCGTTGCGTCCGAGCGCCGCGTCCACCTCCATCAGCACCACGTCGGGGATCTTGAGCCCGAGGGCGCGGCCGATCTCGGCGGCGATCAGCTCGGCCACCAGCGCCAGCGGTCCCTGTCCGGCGCCGCGGAACTTGAGCACGTAGAGCCCCAGGTCGCTCGCCTCCACGATGGCGGGAAGCGAGCCGCCCTCCCGAAGGGGCGTCACATAGCGGGTGGCGTAGACGGTGGGCACCATGGCTTCGCAGCAGCGACGATAACAGAAGCCGCCCTGACGCCGGCGCAGCCGGAGTGGAGCGGGCTTGTCCCCCGCTGCGGAAAGCACTTATTTTCTTATAGGCGGTCGGCCTCATGCCGGCCGGACAACAAGGAGATGGAAGAATGAAGAGATCCACCCCCGTCCTCATCCTGCTCGCCCTTCTCGCCCTGGTCCCCTGTACAAGCATGGCTCAGACCCCGCCGGCGGCAATGCCTCCCGCCAGCTCCGTGACGGTTCCAACCGTACCCGCGAACGTCGCGGACTTCCTGGCGACCTTGAGCGACGCCCCGGGCGCCAGGGTCTTGCCGCCCGCTCCCCGCTTCCTCTCGACCCCCTGCACCAGCGATCTGGAATGCCCGCCGGGCTACAAGTGCTGCTATCCCTGCGGCATCGACGGCTGCGACTTCGTCTGCATGGAGGTCGAGAGGAACCGCTGCCCGTTCATCCCATAGGGCCGTCAGCGGGTAGCCGGCGCGGCCGTGTAGGGGCGCAGCAGGCTGCGCCCCTACGGTCGATCTCGCTTCATTTCGCCTATCCGTCAGGATTCTGGAGAGGATGGGTGAGCTTTTTGAGCTCCTCGTCCAGAAAGGCCAGGGCGTGTTCGAGAGACGTGCGGCGGACGGCCGAGCGCGTCGTTTCGAGTTCCTGCAGAACCCGCCGCCGCGACAGCTCGAGCCCCTCTCGCTTGCGCTTGAGCTCGCGCTCCTCGGGCGTGAGCGCTTCGCCGCGATCCGAGCGCGACTCGGCGTCCTCGATCTGAGACTCAACGGACTTGCTTTCCCAGCCGCGTGCCATTCCGTCCCTACTCTACCCTACAGGGCGCCTCGCCATCGTCCCAACCCGCTCCGGGCCCCGCGCTGAGGCGCTTTGGCATCACGCTTGACGTTAATCACGCACAGCGTTACTATGCCGGAATGATCGTGTCGTTCAAGAGTGCCGAGACCGAGGCTCTTGCGAACGGCCGGCGGGTCAAGCGGTTCGAGAGCATCGAATTGGTCGCTCGGCGCAAGCTTCGGCAGTTGCAGATCGCAGGCCGGCTCGAAGATCTGCAGGTGCCGCCGGGCAATCGACTCGAAGCGCTCAAAGGTGACCGCGCCGGGCAGTACAGCATCCGGGTGAACGACCAGTTCCGCGTGTGCTTCCGCTGGACGGCTGGCGGCGCTGAAGACGTCGAGATCGTGGACTACCACTGAAGGAACGAAGGCCATGGAGAAACTCAAGCCTGTGACGCCCGGCGAGTTGCTGCTCGAGGAGTTCCTCATTCCGATGGGGCTATCGCAGTACCGTCTTGCCAAGGAGATCGGCGTGCCTGCCCAGCGGATCGGCGAAATCGTAGCCGGCAAGCGCGCCATCACGGCCGATACGGACCTCCGCCTGTGCCGATTCTTTGGCCTGTCCAACGGCTACTGGCTGCGAGCCCAGGCGGCCTACGACACGGAAGTGGCGGAAAAGGCCCTCGCCGAAGTGCTCGCGAAGATCAAGCCGTGGGCTGGCACAGCGGCGTAGCTTCGAGCCTGCGTGGCAAGAACCGGGGTCCGAGCGAATGCGCGAGGCAGCAGCGCAAGGGCACCAGGTCGCCGCCTCACGCCTCGCGTTTCGCCGGGGATTGAGGTCGCCACGCGACCCCTAACACCCTTGCGCTCACGTGTCGCACCAGCAGGTCTTGACGCAGCTATCCTCGGGGAGGTCGGACGGGCCGATGCCCCCGCCGATCTTGCCGAGCTGGGTCTCCGTCAGCTTGCGCAGCGTCTCCTTGTGAAGGACCAGCTTCGTGGCGATCTGCTTTTTCATGGCTCTCTCCTCCTAGATTCCTGAACCGGCAGGGCTCGCGGGGAGCTGACCACCGGATCGCGTTCAGGTGGAGAAACGGAGGAGAGCGG
>DASWMG010000183.1:0-5568 GCA_036399875.1 Solirubrobacterales bacterium | reverse complement strand
TGCTCCCCGAGCCGCCGCGACTGCCGAGCCTGCCGGCCTTCGAGCTCTCCTTCTGGGCCGAACACCCGCGCACCTTCGCGATCGTCACCGGCGCCCTGCTGCTGGCGCTGGCGATCGGGCTCTACCTGGTCGCCCACCGGGTGCGCGCCTTCTGGGCGCGGGTGCGGCAGGGCGTCGTCATCCTCTCCCAGCCGCGCCGCTACCTGCGCGAGGTCGCCGCCTGGCAGGGGGTCGGCTGGCTCTGCCGCTTCGCCGCCTTCTGGTTCTTCCTCGACGCGTTCGGGGTCGGCGGCTCGGTCGGCAACGTCCTGCTGGTGATGAGCGTCCAGGCGATCGCCAACGTCGTCCCCTTCACCCCCGGCGGCGCCGGCGCCCAGCAGGCGCTGCTGGTGGCGACCCTGCACGGGCCCTCGCGCGCCGTCGTCCTCTCCTACTCGGTCGGGACCCAGATCGCGATGGCGGCCTGGTCGGTCGTGCTCGGCTTCGGCGCCCTGCTGCTCGTGTTCAGGACGACGGACTGGCGCGGGTTGATCCGCCAGGCCGAAGAGGACCGCACCTCTTCGGAACCCGCCTAGCTCGACCAGCCGGGGTAGCGGGCATCGACTCGCCACCGCCACGGCGGCTCCTCGCCGGGCGGGAACTCGTAGTGGTCGCGGCCCGGCAGCGTCTCCAGCGGCACCAGGGCAGGCTCGTCCTTCAGCAGGACCGGCACGCCGGCGGCGGCCTCGACCTGGGCGGCGCCGGCGCGGCGCGCCACCCGCTCCCAGCCGAGACCGGGCCGGTAGAGCCAGTAGGTCAGCTCGACCCAGCCGAGCGAACGGCGCCGGTCCTCGACCTGGACGAAGGCGGTGGTGCGGCGGCCCGAGGCGGTCAGGTGGACGCCCGCGGCTCCGGGCCGCGGCACGGCGCAGCTCTCGCGGCGGCAGCGGCGGAAGTCGACCGGGACGAGCGGCAGGCCGGACGGCCCCGGGCGCGCCGCGGGCGACGGCGCCAGCGCTCGCGCCAGCCGGGCCAGCGGCCAGCCGTAGGCGGGGACGAGGGGATGGGTGCGGCACGGCCCCGCCGCGCGCGGCGCGCAGGCGAGCCGCCTCGAGAGCGTGCCGGCCAGGTCCCGGCCCGCCTCGACCTCGCCGCCCGCCGCGAGGGCGGCGAGCGCCGCGACGACGATCAGTGCGATCAGCGCCGTCAACCCCGCCTGCTCGACGCTCGCCGCGCCGCGTTCCGAGTCCATGCCCCGACGCTACGGGGCTCGGGCGCGCGTGTGGCGCGCCCACCGTGCCGGCTTCGTCGCGCGAGGCGCGCGACCTGATTACATGTCCCCGATGGAGGGCGGAGCGTTCAACCTCTTCGGCGACCCCGACGAGTTCCGCGAGCGGATGGAGGAGCTCGCCGAGCAGATGCAGTCCTCGCAGCGGGTCGCCTGGGCCGACAACGCGATCAAGCTCGCGGTAGAGCTGACCGTCGCCTCGGTCGAGCGCCTCCAGCTCTCCGGCACGACCGACGAGCAGGCGATGCAGGTCCGCGACGCGATCCGCGTCCTCTTCCCGGAGGCCGTGACCCTCGTGCGCGAGGCGCGCGAAGGCTTGTCCTAGCCCAGCGCTCTAGCCCGCTTCTCCGACCGTCACCTCGCGCAGCCGGTGCGTCTCGACGTCGTAGACGAAGCCGCGCACCGCGTCGCGATGGGGGAGGAACGGCGATTCGCGCACGCGCAGGACCGACTGGCGCACGTCCTCCTCGACGTCGGCGAAGGATCCGATCGCGAACTGCGGGTCGGCCCCCGCCGCCTCGCGCAACTCGGCTCGGAAAGCATCGTCGTCGAGCGTCTGCATCCCGCAATCGGTGTGATGCACGAGGAGCACCTCGCGGGTTCCGAGGCGCCGCTGCGAGATCGCCAGCGAGCGGATCGTGTCGTCGGTGACGATGCCGCCCGCATTGCGCAGCACGTGCGCGTCACCGAGCTTCAGCTCCAGAGCTCCGAGCACGTCGAGGCGGCAATCCATGCAGGTCACGACGGCGATCCCGCGCTTCGGTTTGGCGTTGTCACTCATCAAAGGGCCTCCATCTCCAGGTCGATCGCGCTTCCTTTTCCGAGCGCCGCCGCGATCCCCTCCATCGGCAGCGCGAAGAGCAGGGCGGGGAGGGCGACGACGACGCCGATCAGGGCGTCGAGCCGCCGCTGCCACGGCCGCTCGGCCGGCGCCGCCTCGCCACGGCCGAGGGCGCCGAAGGCGACGTTGCGGCCGAACGTGAAGCCGTTGAGGATCGTCTGCCACATCGCCGCGACTCCCGCGCCAGGCGCCCAGCGCGCGCGCCGCACGACCTGGTCGCGGCGGGCGGCGAGGCGGCGCACCGCCTCGGCCGTGAAGAGGCAGCGGACGCCGGGCTCCAGTCCCGCCCAGCCGGCGCCGCCGATCCAGGCCGAGAAGCCGCCGCGGTTGGCGATTCGGAGCCGGTCGCCGTCGCGGCACCGGTCGAGCTCGCGCAGCGCTTCGCCGGCATCTGGCGAATTGCCGACCACGCCGAGCCCGCAGCTCTCGCAGCGCCGCACCGGCCCGACCAGGCCGGGCCGCGCGTCGATCCAGCCGAAGAGCGGCTCGCCGCAGGCCGGGCAGGGCGGGTTCTCGGGGCCGGCACCGGCCTCCAGGGGCACGACCGAGTGGGGCTGCGCCTCGCTCACGGCCGGTAGCGTACGCCCCGTGGTCCTCCGCGAGATCATGACCGCCGGCGTCGTCACCGCCGCGCCCGAGGCGAGCGTCGTCTCGGTGGCGCGGCAGATGCGCGACAGCCGCGTCGGCTCGGTCGTCATCGCCGACCCAGCCGGCTCGCCGGTGGCGATGATCACCGACCGCGACCTCGCCGTGCGGGTCTTCGCCGAGGGAGTCGACGCCGGCGCCGCGGTCGGCGACTTCGCCTCGCGGCCGCTCGTCTGCGGCGATCCCGAGATGGAGCTCGACGAGGCGGCGGCGCTGATGGTCCAGCACCGCGTCAGGCGGCTGCCGGTCGTCGAGGGCGGTAGCCTCGCCGGCATCGTCACCCTCGACGACATCGCCGTCCGCACCGGCAACCTCGAGGTCGCGCAGCGGATGACCGCCGAGGTGATCGAGGGCGCCCTGCCCCAGTTCTACTTCCACGAGCGGGGCTGACCGCGTGGTCAGCGACAGGGAGGGCCAGTTGGCCTGGGAGCGGCGCTGGTCGGGCCCGGCGGCGCTGGCGGCGCTCGCCGGCAGCGCCCTCGTGATCGCCTCTATCGTCGTCGGACAGACGGCGGGCAGCGCGGACGGGACGGCCGAGGCGCTCCAGGACGTCGACGCTCACAGCGCGGCGACGCTGATCGCCAGCGCCCTGCAGGCGTTCGGCGTCGGCCTGATGACGCTGCCCCTCCTCTATCTCTTCCGTGCCGCCGCGGCCCGCAGCGAGGCGGTGCGCGGCCAGCTCGTCGGCGTGATCGTCGCCGCACCTCTCTTCCTCGCCATCGCCCTCCTGCTGACCGGAATCACCTCGGTGCAGGCGGCGAGCGAGTTCGTCACCGACGAAGTGCCGCGACTGACGGCCCAGGGCGTCGCGCTGGGCAGCGACCGGGCCGACGACGTCGCCAGCGACACGATCGCCGACGTGGGGCTGCCGCGGCTGCTGGCGACCGGCTTCGGGATCGGCGGCCAGATCGGCTTCACCTTCGCGCTCTTCTATACCGCCCTTCACGCGATGCGGACCGGCCTGCTGACGCGCTTCTGGGGCTCGCTCGGGATGGCGCTCGGCGCCGTCTCGTTCCTCTTCTTCCCGATCCCGCTGCTCTGGTTCCTCTACCTCGGCCTGCTGATCGCCGGCTCGGTTCCGGGCGGTCGCCAGCCCGCGTGGGAGAGCGGCGAAGCCGAGCCCTGGCCGACCCCGGGCGAGCGAGCGGCTCAGGCGATGGAGAACGACGCCGGCAGCTCGCCCGACTGAGCGAGCGGGTTCTCCTCGCCGCCGATTTCCTTGCGGTAGGAGCACCAGCCGCAGAAGTTGCCGCACCACTCGTCGCCGCCCAGCGGCCGCGCCGGGTGCTCCAGCGGGGACATGTGGCCGCTCTCGAGCAGGCGGTCGTGCAGGTCGACGTCGGCCTGGAGGTCGCGGCGGCCGTCGTGAGTCAGATAGCTGACCCGCGCGCAGCGCCCGGCCGAGACCTTGACCAGGTCCTCGATCGAGGCGACCTGCTCGCGGTCCTCGGGCCTGATCAGCGGCAGGTGCCACTCGCCGAGACCGAGCTCGGCCGGCTCGGACTCCTCGACCGCCGCGCGCATCCTCTCCGCGACCAGGCGGATCTCCGGCTGCGCGTCGGGATGGCAGCGCAGGTTCCAGAAGTTGTCCCACTCGGTCGCCGTGACGATCACCGTGTGCCACATGAACGGCTCGAGCAGGCGGTTGGCGACCTGCTTGTGGACGTTGAGCCACCGCGGCGGCCGGTTTCGCGACCGGGTCGCCTCCTCGACCCGGTCGAGGACCGGTCCGAGGTCGTCGGCGCCGGCCACCTCGCCGGGGTCGGTGACGAGCGCCAGCACCCGCCGCACCGCGTCGTCGCGCGCGGCCAGCCACTCGCTCTCGGCGGCCTCGCGCTTCTCGCCCTCCAGCGGCGCCCCCGCCTGCATGCCCGGTTGGTTGGAGCCGAACTCGACCGGGACGTAGGGGTCCTCGAGCACCCGCCGCAGCTGCTTGGCGATCGGGATCGCCCGCGAGCTGGCCGAGTTTCGCGAGAAGACGCGGTGGGTGTTGAACTCGGCGAGGACTTTTGCGTCGAAGGCCATCGAGTGCGTCGCAATCTCCCAGACGCGGAAGACACGAAAAGGCCGGCCGTCTTCCGCAGGTTCCAGGAAATTACCCCGGTGGGGCCGCCATGAACTCGACCTTCTGCCCGCCGGGCATCGTCACGAAGGCGCGCGGCTCGCCCCAGAGCTCGCGATGGCGCTCGGGGGCGTGGCCGGCGCGCTCCACCGCCGCGAAGGTCCCCTCGAAGTCGGCGACGACGACGGCGGGATGACCCAGCTCGGGGACGCTCGCCGCATCGGTCGGGATCAGGTGGATCTGGGTGCCCGCCCGCTCCAGCCAGGTCACGTGCCCGCCCAACTCGGCGGGCGCCTCGACCGGCTCGAAGCCGAGCAGCCGCCAGCAGTCGGCGCAGCCGTCCAGGTGCTCGGGACGAACCTCCAGCGAGACGTGGTGCAGCATCACTCGCCGGCGGCCGGCGGCGCGAGGACGTCGTGGCGGCTGTAGTGGCCGGCGGCGTCGAAGACGCGCTTCGCCCGCAGGCCGACGCGCAGGTCGCAGTCGGCGACGACCATGCCCTCCTCGCCGTAGAGCGGCCCGGCGATCGGCTCGCCACGGCTCGGCTCCACGATCGCCGCGCCGCCGTTGCCGAAGACCTCCTTGCCTTCGGGAAGGGGAGCGGGGAAGTCGTCTGGAAACGCCGCGGCCGGGATGTACTGGGGGACCGAGACGACGAAGGCGCCCGACTCGATCGCGATGTGGCGCAAGCTGGCGAGCCAGCCGTCCGAGTCGTCGGCGGTGGGCGCCACCCAGATCTGCGGCCCGCCCAGA
>DASWMG010000182.1:0-3534 GCA_036399875.1 Solirubrobacterales bacterium | reverse complement strand
TCGGGATCGGCGTCGGGGCCGGGTCGCTCGGCGGCGGTGGCGGCGGTTCGCTCGGCGCCGGAGCGCTTTCCGCGGGCGGCGGGGAGGCCGGCGCGGGGGCCGGGCTGCCCGGTGAGGACCCGACCGTCACCACGACGACGTCGCTGCCGTCGGGAGCGCCGGCGGCGCCGGTCGGCGCCTTCGCCGCGGTGACGCCGATCCCGCCGCCGTCGACGGTCGCCGACTCTTCTCCGTCTTCAAGCGTGGGGGGCGCTTCGGTGGCGCCGGTCGCCGGCGTTTCGGTCGCGGGCGGCGTTTCCTCGACCGGGACGGGCGCCGCTTCCGGCTCCGGCGCGGGCGCGGGCACTTCTTCGCGGACGTCGGTCTGCACGGGCTCGATCGCAGCCGCTGCGATCGCCGGAGCGGCGACGAGCGGCGCCGGCTGGCGCAGCTCGAGGAAGGGGGTGGAGGTCTTGGGGGCGCTTGCGGTGGGAGGCGCGACGATCTCCTGCTCGACGCCCACCGCTCCGGCGGTGAGGGCCGCGGCGGTGAGGGCACCGGCGACCGCTTTGGTGCCGATCGCTCCGCCAACCGCGCCGCCGATGCCGCTGGCGGCGCCACCGCCGCCGAGCGCCGCGCCCATGGTCCCCACGGTCCCAACCGCGCCGGCCCCGGCCGTCGCGGTCGCCCCGGCGCCGACCCCGCTCGCGGCGCCGGCACCGCCGGTCGCGCCGCCGCCGGCGCCGCCGAAGCCGAGCTTGGAGGCCAGGAAGGCTTTGAGGGCGACGAGCGGGCCGACCGGGAAGAGGGCGGCCATCGTCTTCTCGTTGCTGCGAATCTGGGCCCGGAAGTCGGCGCATTCCTCGCACTCGCGGACGTGGCGCCGCACCGGGCCGGAGGCCTTGCGCAGTCCCTCGGCGGCCTCGGCCAACTCGAGCCTCACCTCACCGCAGGTCAGCTGACGCGCCTGGCTCGCCTCGGCGAGCGAGATCCGCGCCCGGACCAGAAGCGACTTGACGGAGGGGACGCTGGTCTCCATCGTGGCGGCGATTTCCTCGTAGGACATGCCGTCCATCTCGCGCAGGAGCAGGGCCGAGCGCTGGGTCTCGGGCAGCTTGCCGACGTCGTCGAGCAACTGGCGGAACTCCTCGCGGTTGTGGACCTTCTCGGCGGTGGCGGCCGCCTCGACTACAGGCACCATGTCCATCGATTCCTGCGCGTCGGCGGTCGGCTTGCGCAGGTGGTTGAGGCAGCGGTTGCGGGCGATCCGGTAGAGCCACGGCCGCAGGTTGATCTCGCGCTCGTCGGCCATCATCGCCCGGTGGGCGTTGACGAAGACCTCCTGCAGGACGTCCTCGGCGTCCTCGGTCGAGCGCAGCATCTGGCGGCAGAAGCCGAGCAGGCGGCCCTGGTAGCGGTCGACGATGACCTCGAAGGCGCCGGGGTTGCCGCCTCGCACCATCGCGATCAGGCCGGCGTCGCCCTGCAGCTTGAGCAGGGGCGAGCGGCGGGCGAGAAGTCCGCGGCGACTGGCGTGAGTTAGAGCGGATGCCTCCAAGCGTCTTTCTCCAGGGAAGGCGGGGTTTTCCATCTATGGGGACACCATAGCTGGGCGGTAGTTGCGCTCAGGACGAATATTTAGTGCGCGCTCAGACGCCCAAACGGCGCCCGGATACCATCGTCAGGCCCGGGTGGCGAAACTGGCAAAAGCGGCGCACTTAAAATGCGCTGCCCCGAATGGGGCTTGCGGGTTCGAGTCCCGCCCCGGGCATTTCCTGGCGCGGCGGGTCCTGTCACCGCCGGGGACCGCCCCTTCCGGTCGCTAAAGCGTCCTCAGGGGCGGTCCCCCCTACGGCGCCCCCCGCCGCGAGGAAGGTCCCTTAGGCTCCAGCTTCCTATGGACCACGGGGGGCGGTTAGTCGCCAAGGCATTGAAGTCGCGGGGCGTGACGCATCTGTTCACGCTCTCCGGGGGGCATCTCTTCTCGATCTATGACGGCTGCAAAGCCGAGGGAATCGAGATCGTCGACGTGCGCCACGAGCAGTCGGCGGTGTTCGCGGCGGAGGGGTTCGCGAAGGCGACGCGCGGTGTCGGGATCGCGGCGCTGACCGCCGGGCCCGGCGTGACCAACGGGATCAGCGCGATCGCCGGCGCCCAGGCCAACTGCTCGCCGGTCTGCGTGCTCGGCGGGCGGGCGCCGGAGATGCGCTGGGGCGCCGGCTCCCTCCAGGAGATCGACCACCTGCCCTTCGTCGCGCCGCTGGTCAAGTCGGCCGAGACGGTCAAGGAGCCGGGCGCGATCGCGGCGCGGACGGCGGCGGCGCTCGACCTGGCGCTGAGCGCGCCGGGCGGGCCGACGTTCGTCGACTATCCGCTCGACGTCGTCTTCAGCGAGGGCGGGGCCGAGCTGCCGGAGCCCGAGGCGCCTGAGGCGCGCCCCGCCGAGGGCGTGGAGGAGGCGGTCGAGCTGCTGCGCGGCGCCGAGCGGCCGGCGATCATGGCCGGCACCGGCCTCTACTGGGCGTCTGGCGAAGGACAGCTGCGCGAGCTGGCCGAGGCGCTCGGCATCCCCGTCTTCCTCAACGGCCTCGGCCGCGGCTGCCTGCCGGCCGACCACGAACTCGCCTTCAGCCGGGCGCGCGGCGCCGGCCTCAAGGGCGCCGATGTGGCGCTCGTGGTGGGCGTGCCGATCGACTTCCGGCTCGGATTCGGTGGCAGCTTCGGCGAGGAGACGCAGCTGATCCGGCTCGACGCGGCGCCCAACGAGCTGACCGCGAACCGGGCGCCCGAGGTGGACCTGGTCGGGGACGTGGCGGCGACGCTGGCGGCGCTCGGCGAGGCCGTCGCGGGTTCGCCGCGGCGGAGCGACGCATGGCTGGAGCAACTGCGCGCGGTCGAGGCCGAGAAGCGCGCCGCCGAGCAGGCGGAGCTGAACGACGAGCGCTCGCCGCTGCATCCGGTGCGCGTCTACAAGGAGCTTGGCGAGGTGCTCGACCGCGACGCGATCGTCATCGGCGACGGCGGCGACTTCGTCTCCTACGCCGGCCGCTTCGTCGAGACCTACGAGCCGGGCTGCTGGATGGACCCGGGCCCGTTCGGCTGCCTCGGCGCTGGTCCCGGGCAGGCGATCGGCGCCAAGCTGGCCCATCCCGACCGGCAGGTCTGCCTGCTGCTCGGCGACGGCGCCTTCGGCTTCGCCGGCATGGAGTTCGACACGATGGCGCGCCACGGCCTGCCCGTGGTCGGCGTGATGGGCAACAACGGCATCTGGGCGCTCGAGCACCACCCGATGAAGTTCCTCTACGGCTACTCCGTCGCCGCCGAGCTGCGGCCGGAGACGCCCTACGAGAAGGTGGTCGAGGCCCTCGGCTGCGACGGCGTCGTGGTGCGCGAGCCGGGAGAGCTGCGGCCGGCGCTAGAGCGGGCCTTCGAGTCGGGACGGCCGACGCTGGTCAACGTCCTCACCGATCCCGAGGTCGTCTACCCCCGCAAGTCGAACCTGGCCTGAGGGCCCGGCCGGGCCGAGTGGCCCCGAACGTGAATCGACCGCCAGCG
>DASWMG010000181.1:0-4871 GCA_036399875.1 Solirubrobacterales bacterium | reverse complement strand
CGTGTTTGTTGTGTGGCATTTTGAGTAGCTCGGAGCGATTGTCACTGATTGAGTTGTCGCTACATTAATTGTTCCCGAGTAGGACTCTGATGTACATATGAGGCCGGTACCGCCGTCCACCGAAAAGTGCGTGGAGTGCGTTGCGGTTCCGGTTCCGCTCAAAATCGTGTGCGTAGCGTTTTCAGAGACAAAGTGCCCTGACACAACGGCCGACGCGTTGGTCACGACAAAGGCGCTCGTCGCCATGACGGCGAGGAGACCCAGACCGAGGACCTTGAGTTTGAGGCTCATGTGGTTCCCTTCTCTTTAGATGAGAGCGCCGCTTCCTCCCGGTTGCGACACCCGGTCCCGTGTGGGACGACGAGAGACATACGGCCCCGGAACTGGAGAGTCAAGAAATTCGTAGTAAAACTGAAGATGCCCCTCTGAGCGCCGGTTGGGCTTTTTTAGCTTTTGCCTGCAAACGACGGCGTGTGAGTGTTTGGCGCGTCCGCCAGTTGGCGGACTTCCAAAGTTGGCGCAGCGCCGGTTTCGATTGCTCTACAGAAGCGGATGTGAGCCGTGGGGGCGGGCCGCTACTCGGTTCGCTCGACCGCGGCGACCACGGTCAGCGTGCCGGAGCCGGTTGCCTCGCGGCCGGCGTCGAAGAGGCGCTTGGCCTCCTCGCCATCCCCGTAGGCCTCGGCGAAGCGGGTGAGGGAGTCGATCAGGACGATCACGTCCTCCCCGTCGCCGGCTCGGCGCGCCGCCTGGGCGATCGCGTCGTCGGCGTGGCGCGCCTGACCGGCGGCGACGATCTCCGCCTGGGGCGCCTCGCGGCGCCAGTCGGCCAGCTCCTCCGGAGCGGGGTCGATCAGCAGGGCGATCGGGTCGGCGCCGTCGGAGGCGGCAGCCAGCTCCGCGGCCAGGCCCCGCAGCAGTGCGGTACAGGCCTCGCGACTCTCCGCATAGACGATCGCCTGTCGGCCCGGCGCCGCCGGCAGCAGAAGGTCATTGACGCGGACGCCCTTGGAGCCGCCGCGCCGGCCCCAGCGGCGACGCCGTTTGCGTTTCGGCCGCCCGACCGCCGGAGGCGGGGTGGTTGCGCGCGGGGTCGTCGCCGGGGCGGTGGACGGCTCTGGCTTCGGCCGGGAGTCTCGCTCCTCGACACGCTGCTCCTCGCCGCCCTCGCGCTCGCTTCGCGGTTTGCGCCTGCGTCGCTGCCGTTTCGGCCGCTCGCCCGCCGACCGCTCGCCGCCCCGCTCGGTGCGCACGCGCTCACCCCTCGGCTTCGGCTCAGCCGCGGCGCCGTTGCCGTCCGCCAGACGCTCGATCAGCTCTGCCCGAGGCAGCATGCGGTAGCGCTCGATGCCCGCCTCGGCGGCCAGCGAGTGCAGCTCGCCCAGGTGCTTGGACTCCAGTTCGGTCTTCGTCATCGGAGCGGCAGGCTATTCAACTGACGGCAGCGAGGCGCTTCTGCGTCAGGCCCTGAAGCCATTCGCCGAACTCGGGCCGGGTCTGCCAGTCGGAGCGGAACTTCTCGCTGCCGGAGTCGGTAAGGGGGTGACTGAGCATCTGGCGCAGCACCTTGGCCGGGATCGTCGCGATCTCGCAGCCCAGCCGGGCCGCCGTCACAACGTGCTCGGGGTGGCGGATCGAGGCGGCGATGATCTCCGACCTCATCCCCCCCGCCCGCAGCGAGTCGGCGATCTCTTCGACCACGGTGGTCGAGTCGACCGAGATGTCGTCGAGACGGCCCATGAAGCATGAGACGTAGGTGGCGCCGGCCGCCGCCGACATCAGCGCCTGGGTCGGCGAGAAGACGAGCGTCATGTTGACCGGGATGCCTTCGCCGGTCAGCGTGCTCGTTACCTCGAGCCCGTGCTCGTTGAACGGCACCTTGACGACGATGTGCTCGTGCAGTTCCCGCAGCGCGCGGCCCTCGTCGAGCATTCCCTGGACGTCCTCCGAGACGACCTCGGCCGAAGTCGGCCCGTCGACCAGATCGCAGATCCGCTGGATGCTCTCGCCCGGGTCGCCCTCGGCCTTGGCGAGCAGCGACGGATTCGTGGTGGCGCCGGCGAGGACGCCCCAGGCGGCGATCTCCTCGACCTCGGCGACGTTGCCGGTATCGATGAAAAGTCTCATGAGGCCAGATTACTCGCCGAAGCGGCCGGGTCGACCCCCGCCTCGGCGGCCGCCGCCGGCCAGGCCTCCGCCTCACACTTGACGCGCCGCCGCGACCAGCCGAGCTCGCTCCCCATCGCCTCGGCGACCGCTCGCGCCGCGGCCCCGTCGCGCAGCCGCGGCGCCGCCAGGATCCCCAGCCGGGTGCGCCTCAGCAGGACGTCGGCGACGCCGCGCGCCTGCTCGAGCCGGGCCGCGATCGCCGCCTCCGCCAAGAGGTCGGGACGGCCCTCGACGATCGGCCGCGCCATCTTCGCGTCCTTCCAGGCGAGGTCGAGCACGGCCCGGGTCGCGTGGCCGTAGCGGAAGGCGAGCTGCGCGATCGCGTCCTCCCCCACCCCCTCCGGCCCCTCCAGGTCCTCGCGCCGCGCCTCCATCCCAAGGGGGATCTCGGCGGTGTGACAGGGCGCCTCGCGACCGCCGCGCTCGACCAGGCGGTCGACCGTCTGCTTCGCCATTCGCCGCCAGGTCGTCAGCTTGCCGCCGGTAATCGTCAGCATCCCCGAGGAGGTCTCGTAGAGCTCGGCTTTGCGCGAGATGTCGACCGACTTCTTCGGGTCGCCGGTCGAGATCAGCGGTCGCACCCCCGCGTAGGCGCCGACCAGGTCCGACGCCCCCAGCGAGGTGCCGAAGAAGTCGTTGACCGCGTCGAGCAGGTACTCGACGTCCTCCTCGCCGGGGCGCGGATTGTCGATGTCGCCGGCGAAGTCGTTGTCGGTCGTGCCGACCAGCGTCCGTCCGTACCAGGGCAGGGCGAAGATCGAGCGGCCCTCCCCTGCCGGCACGACGCAGGCGGCGCTGCCGGTCGAGAGACTGTCGCGGTCGATCAGCAGGTGGGTGCCCCGGCTCGGTGCGATCCGCGGCACGTCCTCCTCCTCGACCACCTCGGCCCGGATCCGGTCGGCCCAGACACCGGTCGCGTTGACGACGTGGTCGGCCTCCACCTCGAAGCGCTCGCCCGACCCTTCCTCGACGAAGGCGACGCCGCGCGCCTCGCCCCGCCCGTCGGTCAGCAGCTCGGTCACCTCGGCGCCGTTGAGGCTGACCGCGCCGAAGCGGTGCGCCTCGCCGAGAATGGTGAGGACGAGCCGCACGTCGTCGGTCTGGCAGTCGTAGAAGAGGTAGGCGGCGGCCGGGTCGCGCGGCTCCAGGGACGGGACAAGGTCGAGCAACTCGTCGCGGTCGATCGTGCGGTGGCGGTCGGGCGACCAGTCGTAATCCTCCTCGCCGTCGCGGGACGAGCGCATCTCGCGGCGGCTGCGCCCGACCCGGGTCGTCGCCATCACGTCGTACATGTTCAGCCCGACCCCGATGCGGCGGTCGCGCCGCTCCTCGCCGAAGCAGGGGACGAGGAACGGCGTCGGATAGACGAGGTGCGGCGCCAGGCGGACCATCAGCTGCCGCTCGAGCAGCGCCTCGCGAACCAGGCCAAGGTCGAAGTTCTGCAGGTAGCGGAGGCCGCCGTGGACCATCTTCGAGGAACGGCTGGAGGTGCCCGAGGCGTAGTCGTCGCGCTCCAGCAGCGCCACCGAGTAGCCGCGCGAGGCGGCGTCGAGGGCGACGCCGGCGCCGGTGATGCCGCCGCCGATCACAACGACCTCGAAGCGCTGGCCGGCAATCGCCTCGGTGGCTGCGGCGCGCGAGAGCATCAGGCGAGGAAGACGGTCGTCTGCTCCACCGGGGGGCGCGGCGGCGGCTGCTTCTCCTGGCGTGGCCGGCCGAGGTGCAGGAGGCCGACGAAGCGCTCCTCGGGCGGCAGGCCGACGGCCGCCCTCCCCTCCTCGCCGCGGAGCAGCTTCGGCGTGCGCCAGTAGCCGGCGTAGCCGCGGCCGTGGGCGGCAAGCAGGACGATGTAGGAGGCGACGGCAGTCGCGTGCAGGTCCTCCTCGTCGCAGACCGGGTCGCCGCCGAGCGCGCAGGAGACGACGATCAGGGTCGGGGCGCGGTCGAGCTTGGCGGCGCCCTCGGGCCCCGCCGCCTCCTTCATCCGCGCCAGCGCCTCCGGACCGACGACCCGGAAGCGCCAGGGCGCGGTCAGGTTGTGGTTGGGCGCCCAGCGCGCCAGCTCGAGCAACTCCTCGATCTCCCCGCGGTCGAGCGGCTCGGGGCCGAACGCCTTGTGGGTGCGGCGGGTGCGGATCGCCGTCTCGAGGTCCATGCGAGGAACATAACCGTCGTCCCGACGCGTGCTCCGTTAGGGCGTCATATGCGGCTCAAGGGAGCACGCATCGCTCACCAGCCGAAGCGACGGCCGAAGAAGAGCACGCTGCCGAGCGCGAGACTGCCGGTGCCGAGCCCGATGCCGACCGGAGCCCAGGGCTCTGGCGGGTCCGGCTCGCTCGCCTCGAAGGGCGGGGCGGCGGGGGCGGTCGTCGTCGGTTCCGGCGCCGTGCCCTCGGCGCCGGTCGGGCCGGGAACGCCGGGAAACGGCGCGCCACCGCTACCGCCAGGCGGCGGCGATTCCGGGGCGGATTCGAAGCCGCCGGGGGGCACGGTGCTTTCTTCCGAGGGTTCCGGGAATTCGGGGAAGCCGGGCAGCGATTCGGTGCCGCTCGACGAGGGCGGCGTCACCGCTTCCGGGGAAGACGCGGGATCGTCCTTGGTTTCCGGCTTCCGCAGGCGCGGCGGCACCGTGTCGATCGGGAACGCCTCGCCCGCCACTGCGGCGAGCACCTGGCCGGTCACCCAGACCGGCGTCCGGTCGC
>DASWMG010000180.1:0-4729 GCA_036399875.1 Solirubrobacterales bacterium | reverse complement strand
GCTTCCAGTCGTGCTGCCGGCCGGCTCGCACAAAAGCGACCAGGGCGAAGGCGACTCCGACCAGCAGGTACTCCGGCCTGATCAGCGCGGTGAGCCCGAAGAGGAGGCCGGGGAGGAGCCAGACGCGCTGCCACGTTTGCTCCGAAGCCCAGAGGAACGCCAGCACGGCGGCGGGCAGCGTCAGCATCGCCGGCGGCTCACTGAAGAGTGCGCCGGTCGAGTGGATGAAGGGCGGGTAGACGGCGGCGCCAAAGGCGGCGAGCAGGCCCGCCGCACGCCCACCCGGCTCGCCGTCGACGGCCGCGCCCACTCGTCTCCCCAGCAGGTAGACCAGCAGGATCGAGCCGAGCCCGCAGAGCAGCTCGACGATCCGCGCGGTGCCTTCGCGGGCGCCCGCGGTCCCGTAGTACGCAGCCGAGTAGAGCAGCGGCGCGCCCGGCGACCAGTCGCTGGAGTCCCGGAAGCTCGGGCCGCCGTAGCTGCCTTCCTCGTAGAGCGCCTTGGAGAGGGCGTAGTAGGCGCGCGAGTCGTCGCCCGGCGTCGCCAGTGGCTCCACCACGCGGTAGGCGCGCAGGCCGAAGCCGAGGGCGAGGATCGCGGCGAGGATGATCAGGGTGACGCGGCCGTGGCGCTCGGGGAGCGAGCGCAGCCGGGCGCTCAGGCTTGCCATCTGCGCGCCAGGCTACCCGCGGCCGCCGTCGCCCCGGCGTGCGAGCCCGTGCCGCGAAATCATCGGACACCTCTGGCGCCTTTGTCAGCGGATGGCTCCCGAGCTGCCCGTAGGCGGCTCAGGCCCATTGACACGGGTCTGGGATATGTCAACCTGAAGCGCAGACGACACGCTCAGAGTCCGGCCCATGGGAAGGCTGGAGTGCAGGAGGCGAGAGGCAGGGTTGGAGGAAATTCAGTGGGGAACCAAGAACTCAACAGCAGCCCTGTCTACGGCCCCGTCAAGCTCTCGCGACTCGACACGCGAGGTCGCCGAGAGCTGAGCGAACTGGTGCGGCGGTCGGCCGACTTCGCCGCCCAGGTGACCGGCTACGGCGACGTCCATCCGATCGCGCAGCTCGCTGACGCCATCGCGGCCGAGATGGCGGGCGAAACGGCTCGTGAGGGCGTCGCGCTCGACGCCCTCTGCAAGCGGCGCACCGGCGAGGGTCATATTCGCGAGTTCTTCACGGAGAGCCTGCGAGATCTCGTCGACGTCGCGGTGAGGGCGCTGCTGCCACTGACCAACCGCACGGCCATCCACGAGTACCTGCGCAGCGAACCGGTGCGGGTCGGCAAGGAATCCCACGCGATCGGCGTCGATCATCAGAAGGGCGCCCCGCACGTCGCGCACGTGCTCGTGTGCTCGCTCGGTTGCTGCGACCGCAACCTGATCCACCAGATGGAATGGCTGCTGAGCGGTACGCACGACGACCACAGCTCGCCGCGGGCGAACCGCGCTCGGATCGCCGGCTTCGCCGCGGAACTGGAAGGCGCGTTGCCCGGACCACTCAGCGAGCATCTGAGCTCGACGTTCACCGCCGAGGCTCGCGCGCTGGCGAAGGTGACGTTCGCAATCCGCGGCCGCCATCCGGCCTTCATGGCGTTCGGAATCGACCCCGAGCGGTTCGAACGTTATTGCTTCCCCAAGTGCGTGATTCTCGACCGGATGCCCGGTGGCAGACCGCAGCCGTCCCCCGCTGCGCTGTCCTCGATGGAAGTGTTCCCGGGCGACGACGAGTCGGTGATAACCACCGTCGAAGCTGCCGGGAAATACGGCATCGCGCGCTGCGAGCTCAACGAGCCGGAGGTGAAGGTCGAGTACTCGGCACTCGAGGACGCGCTCCTGCCGGCACTCGAAGAACGCTTCGGCGAGAGGGCTGAACAGGTCTCGCCGCAGCGGCTGAACGCCGTGGCCGAATGGAGTCTCGCGAACCTGCTCGGAGTGGGCGCGAACATCCGCCAGGTGCGGATCTGGCGCTTCCCCAAGGCGGAGCGCCTCTTCCGGGCGATGCAGGCCTCTGACGAGGGTGGCGAATTCATCGATGCCGACATCTGGCGAACGATCCGCCTGAGCGACGAGGACGCCCTCAAAGCGGCTTTCGCGCTCGTCGAGCGGGCGCAGCAGCCATGGCCGCGCTCCTGCATCACCCGCCACAGAAAGGAATTCGAGCCTGGCCTCGTGAAGGCGTCGTCGGCGCGGGCGAGAACCGGCCTGATGCGCGCATCGTTGCTCGCCAGTGCGGCCGGAGCCTCAGCTCACCGCGAAATGGAAATCCGGGGATTGCGCGAGCTGCCCTAGCGGTCGAGTGCGGATACAGCTTCGGATTTCCCCCGGGTTCAGCGCCCTCCACGCATGAAGGTTCGGATTTCTTCCGAATAGAGAGGGACGTCTGCTGTCACGTGGCAGACTGGCCACCGTGCGGGTGGCGGGCCACATGGCGCAGAGGGCGAGGTAGCCGGATGGGCACTTTCGACAACGAAAATTCCAGCATTTGGGTCCGCGCCGAGCTGCGTCACGGGAACAACGTGCTGCTGCGGGCGCTGGGCGGCTCCGTCCAACTGCTGGTTCCACCCGGCGTGCATCTTCACCCCGACGAGCCCGACGGGGAGCGATTCGCATGGCGCTACGCCATCTGGAGGGAAGATTTCGACCTCGGTCCGCCGGCCCTTTCGATCGACGAGCCGGACGTTGTCAGCGACCTGCCGACCGCGGATGTGGTCGAAATGCTGCCGCCGCACCTGCACGAGTTCGTGAAGGCGGAGATGGCCCGTCAGATCAGCCGAGCCGAGAGCTTCAGGAAGCCACCGGCAGGACAGTGCTCATTCGATCGTCATGCCCAGCTGGCCGGGCGAACCCGAGCCTGGGCCACAGAGGAACTGGCCGAAGCGTTTCCGGAGGACCACTGGTTCGGCCCTGACTTCTCGCAAATCCGCATACCGGTAACCGCCGAAGAGTTCCTGGCCAGAATGCCCGCACAGTGCGGCCTCGCGGAGGACGAGCATCACGGGCAGAAGACGAAGAGGCTCCGGGGAAAGTTCGGCAGACTCCAGATTCGGATGGAGCACGAGATCTTCGTCGTGCTTGCCTCTGCGCTGCGGGGTGTCGGCAACCGCACCGAACGGCTCGCGGTTCGCTGCGACAGGCGCCTCGTGGGTGAGCGCTACGACCTCTTCGAGGGCCAGTCCGGCTAGTCGGGAGGGGTCCGCTCCGGTCCGGGGCGGGGGGTTCATGCGGCTCCCGCGCGTCTCCTGTGGGAGCGCTCTAATGAAGTGGGATGAACAGGAGGGAGACAGGGGAGGCTGGGAGCTTCGATGCGGTCGAACGTGCCAGTTCGTTCATGGCGAGCTTCAGCGGCTTGCTGAAATACACCGTGGCCGCGGTCATCCTGCTGGTGATGCTCGTGTTCGTGGTCGGGCGAGCGATCGGCGGAGACGACCCGTCGACGTCGGCTCTCGGCATGGCCGCGTCTCTGGCGGGCCGCGGAGAGACCGGTGGTGGCATGGGCGATCCTGTTGCGGCCGACAGCCAGCCGCCGTTGCAATGGTTTCCCCTCTCCTTCTACCTCCACTCATCGCCGGGCGGCTGTCAGCTCCACTTCGAGGGGCTCTCCGTCTCTCCGTCGGACGCCGGCGCAACCGACGCCGGCAAGAGCGGCGAGCAGGGGCAGCGCCACCAGCACCCGTCGCGGTGAGGCGACGAGCAGGGCGGCGATAGCCGTCACGGCAAGCAGCAGGACGACGAAGAGCAGCGCCTCGGGCTGACGCCGCCGCACCAGCAGCGCAAGGCCCGCCCACGCCAGCACCACCAGCGCCAGGTGGAAAGCCCGCCAGCCGGGCTGCTCCATCACGTTCCGCGGCCCCTGCGACCAGGCTCGCCATACCTTTGCCGCGACGAATCCGCCGTACTCGACCGGCCGCTCGCGCACGTCGTCCCAGAGCCTTTCGCGTCCCATTCGCCCCAGCGCCTCGTCGGTTTCCATCCCCGGATACCGCTGCTCGGCGAGCGCCGCGAGGATCTGCTCGAGTCGCGCATCGGGTGGCAGCCGGCCTCCCAACCCCGGATGCCGCTCCAGCACCTCCTCGCCGACCCGTTCCGGATCGCCCCCCGACGGCACGTAGCTCCCAGCGAACAGCACCTGCCCGCCGCCGGTGGACACGGGCACGAATCTGTCAAGCATGACCGCGTTGCGCACGGTCCAGGGCGCGACGACGAGCGCCACCCCCGCCAGCAGGATCGCCCCGTTCACCGCTCCGCTTCGCCATTCCTCGCGCCCCCAGGCCAAGACCACCACCGCAAGCAAGACGCTGATCCCCAGGTACTCGGGCCGAACCAATACCAGCGCTCCGAGCAAAAATCCCGGAACCAGCCACTTCGCGCGCCCACCGCCTGATCCCGAATCGGCTGCCCAGAGCATGGTTAGCACCGCCCCCGAGAGCAGCGTCGCCGCCAGCGGCTCGCCCATCAGCATCCCCTGGTACTCGACCAGGGCGGGGTAGATCGCGACCGCGGCCGCGCCGACCAGCCCAGCCGCCGGCCCCGCCAGCCGCCGGCCGATCAGGTAGGCGAAGAGGATCGCCAGCGAGCCGAGCAGCCCCAGGACCATCCGCGCCAACCGCTCGTGAGGACCGCCGCTCAGGGCGTAGAGGCCGCCGGCGAGCAGCGGCACGCCCGGCGAGTAGTTGCTCGCCGGCTGGGTCGCGTCGGCGCCGAGCGTGAAGCCATCGCCCTCGGCCAGCC
>DASWMG010000179.1:0-2605 GCA_036399875.1 Solirubrobacterales bacterium | reverse complement strand
GTCGAGTACAACCGGTTGAACGCGGAGGCGCTCGACGGCGAGTACGACTTCGTCGTCGTCCACGACCCTCAGCCCGCCGCGGTCGTCGACCGCCGGTCGGCGGGGCGGCACTGGATCTGGCGCTGCCACATCGACCTCTCGGAGCCCAATCCCGCGCCGATCGCCCGCCTGGCACCGCTGATCCAGGAGTACGACGCGACGGTCTGGCACCTGCCCGCCTATGTCCCCGACGGGATCGACGGGCACGACGGCGTCAACATCATCCCGCCGGCGATCGACCCGCTGTCGCCGAAGAACATGGCCTTCTCGCCAGACGACGCCGCCTTCGTCTGCAACCAGTTCGGGATCGACGTCGACCGGCCGCTGATCACCCAGGTCTCGCGCTTCGACCCGTGGAAGGACCCGATGGGCGTGATCGACGCCTACCGCGCCGTGACCAAGGAGATGCCGGAGGTGCAACTGGCGCTGGTCGGGTCGATGGCGACGGACGACCCCGAGGGCTGGGACTTCTTCCAGCACACCTTCGAGTACGCCGAGGGCGACCCTGACATCAAGATCCTCAACAACCTCAACAACGTCGGCGCGATCGAGGTCAACGCCTTCCAGTCCCAGTCCGACGTCTGCCTGCAGAAGTCGATCCGGGAGGGCTTCGGCCTGACCGTTACCGAGGCGCTCTGGAAGGGCCGGCCGACGATCGGCGGCAACGTCGGCGGCATCCCGCTGCAGATCGAGGACGGCGTCAGCGGCTTCCTGGTCGACTCGCCCGAGGAGTGCGCGCGGCGCTGCTGCGAGATCCTGGCCGACCCCGAGCTGGGCAAGCGGCTCGGCCGCAGCGGCAAGGAACACGCCCGCCGCGAGTTCCTCTCGCCGCGCCTGCTGCGCGACTGGTTCAGGCTGATCGGCGAGCTCGACGCCGGTTGAACCGGGGGGCGGTGCCCATCGGGCCGCCCCTGGTGGGCGGGCCGAGCACGGCGGGTAGGGTGAGAGCGTGGCCCAAAATGGCGATCCGCTGATCATCGTCTCCAACCGGGGGCCTGCCCAGTTCGAACGCGACGAGGCGGGCGAGCGGACCGTGCGCCGCGGCGGAGGCGGCCTCGTGACCGCACTCTCCGGCCTGGTCTCCCACCGCGAGGCGCTCTGGATCGCCTCCGCGATGACCGACGAGGACGTCGCCGTCTCCGAAGAGCGGGGCGGGCCGGTCGAGCTGGAGATCGACGGCATCGAGTACCGGGTGCTGCTGGTCGGCAGCGATCCTGGAGCCTACGAGCGCTTCTACAACGTGATCGCCAACCCGATCCTCTGGTTCATCCAGCACTACCTCTGGGACCTCTCCAACGCACCGGACGTCCGCCAGGAGGAGCTCGACGCCTGGGACCACGGCTACCAGGCGGTCAACCGCGACATCGCCCAGGCGGTGCTGAGTCAGATCGAGGACCGCGAGCGGCCGCTGGTGATGCTGCACGACTACCACCTCTACACGGCGCCCGGAATGATCCGCGCCGAGCGGCCCGACGCCTTCCTGCACCACTTCGTCCACATCCCCTGGTCGCAGCCCGACAGCTGGCGGATCCTGCCGGGCCGCATTCGCGAGGCGATCTTCCGCGGCATGCTCGCCAACGACATCATCGGCTTCCACACGCACGCCTACTGCATCAACTTCCTGCGCTGCTGCGACGAACTGCTCGAGGTCGAGGTCGACTACGAGCGCACCCAGGTACGGCACGCGGGCGGCCAGACGCTGTGCCGGGCCTACCCGCTCTCGATCGACGCGGAGCGGCTGCGGCGGGCGGCCGAGTCGCCGGAGGTGGCGGAGGCCGAGCGCGAGGTGAAGGCGCGGCGGCGCGAGCACCTGATCATCCGCGTCGACCGCGCCGACCTCTCGAAGAACGTGCTGCGCGGCTTCACCGCGTTCGACGTCTTCCTCACCCAGCACCCCGAGTTCCGCGAGAAGGTCACCTTCATCGCCCACCTGCAGCCCTCGCGGCAGGACGTCCCCGAGTACGCCGAGTACCTCGAACGGATCGAGGCGCTGGTTGCCGTCGTCAACCACCGCCACGGCACGACCGACTGGATGCCGATCGACCTCAAGATTTACGAGAACTTCCACGACGCGGTCGCCCGCTACAAGCACTTCGACCTCCTGATGGTCAACTCGCTCTTCGACGGGATGAACCTCGTCGCCAAGGAGGCGCCGGCGGTCAACACCCGCGACGGTGTCCTGATGCTCTCCGAGAACACCGGCTCCCACGAGGAGCTCGCCGACTGCGTGCTCTCGGTCAACCCCTTCGACATCCAGGAGCAGGCGGAAGCGATCTACCGGGCCCTGACGATGGACCCCGAGGAGCGGCGCCTGCGCGCCCAGCGCCTCAAGGAGATCATCTTCTCGCGCAACCCGGGCGACTGGGTCGACGAGCAGCTGCGGGACATCGCCGAGCTGCGGGATGAGGCCGTCGCCTAGGGGGGAGAGATGCGTGACCCCAGGCCTTAGGGGTTCATGCGATTGCGAGTTCGGTGGCAGGCGGCTGGGAAGGCCGCGGGGATCTTCGCCGGCGCGCTCCTCGTGCTGCAGGTCTTCCCCGAACTGCTGAAGCCCCCTGAGCCGCCG
>DASWMG010000178.1:0-1683 GCA_036399875.1 Solirubrobacterales bacterium | reverse complement strand
CGCTTCATCCAGGCTTGAAGGCCCGGGAACGGGCTGAGATCGATCCCGGCCTGGGGCGCGTAGGCGACGACGCCGTAGAGATCGATATCCGCGAAGGTCGGCGCCTCGCCGACGACGAAACTGCGGCCGGCAAGGTGCTGGTCGAGAATCTTCAATGCGCCCTGCCCTTCGGCTACGTAGTGCGCGACGACATCGGCCGCGAAGGTGGCGAACCCGAGCTTGGCGGCGCGGGTGCGGTAGATGCCGCGGGTCAGCCGGTCCCAGCCCCAAAAGACCCACTCGCGCGCCTCGACGCGCTCGTCGAGGGTCGCCCCGCCGAACTTGCCGGTCTTGTCGGCCAGGTACTCGAGGATCGAGGCCGATTGGCACAAGTGCCTGCCGTTCGAGTTGTCCTCGAGAAGCGGCACCTGGCCGAAGCGCTGCTTTGCCAGGTACTCTGGCCGCTTGTGCTCGCCTTCCCTGAGGTTCACGTGGACATAGTCGAAGGGTTCGCCGGCGAGCGAGAGCATGAGCCCGACCTTGTAGGTGGGGCCCGAGGCGAAGATTCCGTGGAGGGTGTAGCGCGCGGGCATGGCTGACTCCGAAGGAAGAACACTCGATGGCGGCGCAAGCTCAGCCGCAGGCAAACACTCCGCTACCACGCCGGACAGCGGCGCGGGAACCGTGGACCGGGAGCGCCGCCTGCTGCAGCAGGTGATCGCCGTCGCGGCGCTCGTGCCCGTGCTGTCCGGCCTCTCGGGCGTCGTCTTCGGATTTGCCCTGACGGGCGACCGCACCATGAGCGTCTCGGCCGACAGCCACTTCCGCTATCTCTCGGGCCTGCTCTTGGGCATCGGCCTGTGCTTCTGGTCGACGATCCCGTCCATCGAGGAAAAGACGACCTTCTTCCGCTTCCTGACGCTTGTGGTCGTGCTCGGCGGGATCGCGCGGCTCCTCGGCTTATGGCTGACCGGGGTGCCGTCGCTGACCATGCTCGCGGCCCTGTTCATGGAGCTCGTGGTGACGCCCGTGCTGTGCCTGTGGCAGACGCGGGTCGCCAACCGCTACGCGGAAGAGACCGGCGTCGCTTGAGCTTCAGGCGCGCGCGCCGCTGCGCAAGAGCTTATACAGGATCGAGTCCGACAGCGCCTGGAACGAGGCGTCGATGATGTTGGCCGACACGCCGATCGTCGACCAGCGCCCGCCGGAGCCGTCTCCCGACTCGATGAGCACCCGCGTGACCGCGTCGGAGCCGCCCTGGTAGATGCGGACCTTGTAGTCGATGAGCTCGAGGTCGGCGATCAGGTCCTGGTATTTGCCGAGGTCCTTGCGCAGGGCGAGATCGAGGGCGTTGACTGGACCGTTGCCCTCGGCGGCCGAAATCAGGATCTCGTCTCCGACCTTCACCTTCACAATGGCCTCCGCCACCGTGACGAGGTCGCCGACGGCGTTGTAGCGGCGCTCGACGTTGACGGAAAAGCGCTCGACGTCGAAGAAGTTCGGCACCTCCCCGAGCATGCGCTTCACCAGCACGTAGAAGGAGGCCTCCGCGGCCTCGTAGGCGTAGCCCTGGGACTCGCGGCGCTTCACCTCGTCGAGCAGGCGCCCGACGCGGGGATCGTCCCGCTTGAGGTCGATGCCGACGCGAGCGAGCTCGGCGAGCACGTTCGACTTGCCGGCCTGGTCCGACACGAGGAGGCGGCG
>DASWMG010000177.1:0-4631 GCA_036399875.1 Solirubrobacterales bacterium | reverse complement strand
ACCGGTCCGCAGCGACCGCAGCCCCGTCCCGTCGGTTCGAATCGAGAACAGACGGTCGGGTGGACGTCCCGCCCCCAGGGTGCCGAGCGCAACCGCGCGTCCGTACTCCCGGGAGAAGACGATTCGCTCGCCGTCCGGAGTGAAGGCGGGGGCCGCATCGCGAGCGGGGGTGGACGTGAGCCGGTGCAGGCGTCCGTCGCGGGTGCGCAGGAACAGGTCGTAAGACTCGCTCTCATACGAGAACCGCGAAAAGGCCACCGTGCCGCGGGGGCCGAACGCCGGATCGATGTCATCGTCCCTTGGGGTGATCCTCGTCAGCTCCCCGCTGCCGAGGTCGAGCGTGAAAAGGCCGGACTGGGGCGCGTTGACGCGACGGAAGACGAGCCGCTTGCCATTCGGCGCGAAGCTCGGGTCGTAGTCCCAGGGGTTGTCGGTCAGCTGGCGAGGCTGGGGCCACCCGGGCCGAAAGGCGAAGAGGCCACCGGTGCGGTCGCCGACGCCCTGCTTGTGAAAGGTGAGGTTGAAGACGATCAGCCCCGGGCGGCCGGGAAAGGTGGCGCTCGCCGATGGGGGCGCCGCCGCGCAGAGGCAGACGACCATGGCCGCCCAGCAGGCGATCTTTCCGCGGACGCGCATGGTCAGAGGATCTGGCCGTCGACGAAGCCGGCGATCAGGACCAGCCAGCCGCCTATCTCCGTGACGATCAGGGCCCACATGAAGCCGTGCGTGCCGGTGACCGGGTCGCGGAACTGGTTGTCGGTGTCCTGTCGCCAGCCGTGCCACGCGTAGCCGGCGATCGCGGCGTAGAAGTAGAACGTCATCGCCGCCGCGGCGAGCGAGTTGACCAGGGTCCCCCAGGCGCTGAGCTCGACGAAGACCGCGACCAGGAGCAGGGCGAAGCTGTAGAGGAGCGCGGCGCGGTGGGCGATGTCCACATAGGGATGCGCCGCCGCTTCAGCGGACGCGGCGATCTGCCGGTACTTCCAGACGCCGAGCAGCAGCGCCCAGAGGAACATCGCGGCCGAGGCGAGCAGCACCGCCTTCGTGTCTCCCCCGAGCTCCAAGGGCGGATCGTATCCGCCATGTCGCGACCCATCACTTCTGGGCCGCGGCGCCCACCAATCCGCACATCAGCCCGACGACCTCCGCGTCGGCGAGGCCTTGGTCGCGGGCGAGCGAGCGCCAGGTCGCGAAGGCGATCGCGTGGCCGACCGCGGCCTCGACCCGGCGCCGCCGGGCGCCCCGCTCCGGACGACCGCGAACGATGGTCGCGACCGCCTCGGCGAACCAGGCGCCCATGCTTTCGACGGCTGGCCGCATCGCGGGGACCACGGGGGCGTCGCGCGTCGTCTTCTCCAGCATCCCCTCGGCCGTCCCGTACCAGCCGTAGAGAGCGGTCAGCGCGGTCCGCAGCCGCTCTTCGTGGTCGCCGACGGCGGCCCAGGCGGCCAGGTCGGGGAGCGGGTGCTGCGCTCCCCAGTGGGCGGAGCAGGCGCCGAACAGGGCCTCTTCGTCGGGGAAGTGACGGTAGACGGTGGCCCGCTGCACCCCGGCCCGCTCGGCCACGGCGCTGATCGTCGTCCGCGCCGGGCCGACGGACCCGTGCAGCTCCACCGCGGCCTCCGTTATCCGCAGCCGGGTCTCGTCCTCCAGCTCGGCGCGGCGGCGCTTGCGATACCTGCGTTTCGGGGAGGTCGTATTTCCGTTCGACATAGCTGTTCAACGAAGTTTGACACAGCCAGCGGTCGCTGCTAGCTTCATCGCACAACTCTGTTCAGCGAATTAAGGAGCAGCCATGTCAGTCCCAGCCACCGAGACCCTCCGCCGCTTCGACGCCTCCCAAGGTCCCCGCAAGGTCGGCCCCGCCGACGGCCCCGTCGCCCAACTCGGCGGCTGCGACGCGCGCTTCCTCGTCTTCGGCGAGGAATCGGGAGGCAACTTCTCCCTGGTCGAACACCCGGTCCCGCCGCGCTCGCTGTGCGCCCCCCGCCACCGCCACCACGGCGTCGACGAGTACAGCTTCGTCCTCGAGGGGCGGATGGGCGCCATGCTCGGCGACGACGTCATCTACGCCGAGGCCGGCGACCTGGCGTTCAAGCCGCGCGACCAGTGGCACACCTTCTGGAACGCCGGCGACACCCTCTGCCGCATCCTCGAGATCATCTCCCCCGGCGGCTTCGAGCACTTCTTCCGCGAGTTCGACGAAACGACGAAAGACGGCAGCTTCGACCCGGTCGCCCTGGGCGAGCGCTACGCGATCGAGTTCGACATGGAGAGTCTGCCCAGCATCTGCGCCGAGCACGGCCTGGTACATCCTCTCGTCGCCTGAAGAGCGGCCTGCTCCCCGACGGGGGCGGGCGCTACCCAGGATTCGATTCGAGCGAGGGAGCGAGACGGAGCGAGTCGCGCTTGAAGTTTCGATAGCTCTCGTCACGTTTTCCGCGTGGAATCCCCCAACGTCCGCGCCAGAACTCGGATAAGTCATCAAGCGGATAGTCAAGCCAGTGCAGATGCGTGGATTCGCCCCGCAGGAATGCCCGCCAGCCCATAGCCCGAGGGGCAACGAATACCTCGCGCTTTATGCCATGCCGGAGCAGATCGCCGTCAAGGCCCAGTTCGTCGAGCGCTTTCCGGATCGTCCGGATGCGCCAGTTGGGCCCATCGCCGTACTTGTGGCCGCGAACTTCATGACCTTCTTCGCGCAGGAACTCGAGCAAGCTGGCGAAAAGCTCGTCGCTGAAGTGGAAGTGACCGAAGCCGCCGGTAAAGCCGATTGAACGGTAAGCCCAGCGATCGCGGTACTTGAGACGGCTGTAGATGGATGACCGCCCAAGAGAGGAGGTAGTAGTGATCAACACCGGGGCGGCACTCTTCTCTTCTCCTCGGATTTTGGTCTTAGTGCCGTCGTACTTTTGGATGAGGAATTCGGCGGTCTCATTGGAGAGGGCGCACAGCGCGATGAGCTTTCCCCCGATGAGTTGCCGATACGGGCCAACTGCACCCAACACGTAGGCATCGAAGACGCTGTAGAGGCGTTCCTGGCGGTCCTGCTGATTCCATCCAACCAGGCGATCGCGGACGCCGAGGTTGAAGACCGGATCGCCGAGGGCAAAGACGCCGATCAACTTGCCAGTGGCGGCGTCGCGGAGCAGGAAGCGGCTGCGCCGGCCATAGCCCTGAGAGACGGGGACGCTCCAATGAAGGGTCGCGAAGCGAAAGAGCGAACGCTCGTATTCGGAATCGACCGGTTCGATCACTGGCTGGATCGCGGCGGGGTCGACTTCGGAGCCGTCAGCGAAATCCTCGATCAGGCGGTCCTCCCACTTGTCGAGAAAGGCGGCGTTCTTGGCGAGCACGCTCTGCCGATGAAGCGCGTGCAGGCGTCTCACCAACTCCTTTGGATCGGTCGCGGCGGGAAGCCGGAGCAGGCCTTCGCCTGTGTCGTAGACGAAGCCAGCCCGTTCCAACTCCCCGATCACGCTCGCCTGCAGGCGAGCCCGGCGCATTGCGCGGCCATTGCGTCCGGCACCCGCGCGGGGCGGCACCGGCTGCTTGGCGATTTTCGTAGTTGCGCTTGCCAAAGTTTCCCAGCTGAGAAAGGGCGGCATCTGCCGCCCTTTCAAAGCTATCGACCGACCGGGTCGGGAACCTAGGATGGCGTCTCTGCAGCCTCCTCCTGGCTCTCAGAAGTCCCAGTTTCCGAGTCTTCTGGCTCTTCGGGGATCAGGTCGATTCGCTCCCCCAGCTTGCTGAGGGCGACGTTGAGCCGCCTTGACCACTCCTGACGCTCGCTTTGGTAGAAGAGTTCCCGCTCATCTGAGGCGTCGATCTCCGATTTGCCCAAGACGAAGAGCAGCACCTCGAGGGCCTGGCGGATTCGGGCGCCATCCGGGCCGGTCACGGCCGCATAAACGTCGGTGTAGAAGCGGTGGGTGGAGTTGACCAGGAGGACCACCTGGCCGCCCTGAAGATCGACTCGGTAGAAGGGCCCCTCCGGGTTTTTCTCGATTTCCACTCGGAAGGGGCGCTCTTTCTGGACCGCTTCGATCACCCGCTCGGCCTCGGCCTTGGGCACACCTTTGTCGACCAACTCCTTCACGGCCTGCTCACGCCCCTGCTCTTCGCGCTCACTACGACGCTCGCTCTCGGGCGCCGGCGGATCGAACTGGCTGGCTTCAGCCATCGCCCTCTCGGAGGGACGCTCCTCCTCCTTGTTGGGCACGCCGTCGTATTCGGCGGTCATATCGGCCCGCAACTCGCGCTCACGCTTGCGCAACTGGTCGAAGGTCCGCCAGATGCCATTTTCCTCAAGCAGTTGCACGATTCGCTCCGAGAGCGTGATCTGCTGCTTATGGGTGGTGACCCCGAAGTACTCATCAAGGGTCGGCGGGAAATCGACCTCGATGCCGATGTAGCGGTCATTGTTGACAAAGACGCGCGGCAGACCCCTGGTAACGACGTCGATCTGGCGCCCAGCGCGGAGGACAATCAGGCCGTTGTGGTCACGGATAATCGGCCACCGCTGGTTGCCATTGCTGCGGCTGATGTCGCGGGTCTTGTCTTTGCGGGCAAACGTTGGAGGCATCACTGAGAAGCGCGCGGTAACCGTGCCCAGCACCTCTCGGCTGTTG
>DASWMG010000176.1:0-4696 GCA_036399875.1 Solirubrobacterales bacterium | reverse complement strand
CTCTTCGGGGTCGGGATCGGCAACGGCGTCCAGAAGGCCTTCTACCTGCCCGAGGCCCACACCGACATGATCTCCGCCGTGATCGGCGAGGAGCTCGGGCTGATCGGCATCCTCGGGGTCATCGGCCTCTTCGCGCTGTTCGGCTATGCCGGCCTGCAGACCGCGAAAAAAGCGAAGGACGTCTACGGCAAGGTGCTCGCCGCCGGGCTCACCTCGCTCGTGCTCGTGCAGGCGACGATCAACCTCTTCGCGGTGATGGGGCTGGCGCCGCTGACTGGGGTGCCGCTGCCCTTCGTCTCCTACGGCAACAGCAGCCTGCTCACCACTCTCTTCGCGGTCGGGCTGCTCCTCAACGTCGCCCGGGGAGGGACCGCTAGCGCTGGCAAACTGCGCGTCGTCGAGGGCGGGCGCTCGCCTGCCCGCCAGAAAAGGAGCGGATCGAAGAGTGCAGCGGCCAGGAGCCGGCAGAGTGGTGGTGGCAGCCGGGGGAACGGCGGGCCACGTCGTACCCGCCATGGCGGTCGCCGACGAGCTTCGGGCTAGCGGCGCCGAGGTCTCCTTCCTCGGCACCCGCGAGCGGATCGAGGCCGAGCTGGTGCCGGCGGCCGGTTACGAGATCGACTACGTGCGGGTGCGCGGAATCGACCGCCGCAACGCGGTGCGCGCCGCCCGCGCCGGCGCCGAGGCGGTCGCGGCGACCGGCACGGCGCTGCGGGCGCTGCGCCGTCGCCGCGCCGACGTCGTGCTCGGGGGCGGCGGTTTCGTCGCCGGGCCGGCGGGCCTCGCCGCCGTGCTGAGCCGGACCCCGCTCGTCCTCACCGAGGCCGACAGCCACCTCGGGCTGGCCAACCGCCTGCTTGCCGGGCGCGCCAGGACCGTCTGTCTCTCATTCCCGATCGCGGGCCGCGAGGGCGGTCGCTACGTCGTCACCGGGCGGCCGGTGCCGGCGGCCGTGCTGGAAGCCGACCGCGCCCGGGCCCGAGAGCGGTTCGGGATTGGGTTGGAGGAGCGCTGCGTCCTGGTGATGGGCGGCAGCCAGGGCGCGCGATCGATCAACGAGTGCGCGCTGGCGGCCTTCGCCGAGCGCGAGGCCCGCGACTTTGCCGTCGTCCATCTCAGCGGGCGCCGCGACTTCGATGGGCTGGAGCGCCGCCTCGCCGCCGCTCTATATAAGGAGCGCTACACGCTGCTTCCCTACGAGCCCAACCTCGGCGACTGCCTGGCGGCCTGCGACCTGGTCGTCGGCCGCTCCGGCGGCTCGATCTTCGAGCTGACCGCTGCCGGCCGTCCCGCCGTCCTCGTGCCGTACCCGCACGCTGCCGCCGGCCACCAGACGACCAACGCGGCCTGGATGGAGGAGGCGGGCGCGGCGGCCGTGATCCGCGACGAGGAGCTCGAGGCGGGCCTGCTGGCGGCGAAGGTGCGCGAGCTGCTCGGCGACGACGAGCGGCTGACGGCGATGACCGCGGCCGCCGCGGCCCTCGCCATGCCCGATGCGGCAAGGCGCATCGCCGATCTCGTCCTGGAGGCGATGTCGAGATGAGCGACTGGAGGGGCCGCCGCCTGCACTTCATCGGGATCGGCGGCGCCGGCATGAGCGGGCTCGCCCTCGTCTGCCATCGCCTCGGCGCGAGCGTGACGGGCAGCGACCGCGCCGACTCGTCGTATATGGAGCGACTGTCGGCGGCCGGGCTCGCGCCCGCGATCGGCCACGACGCGTCGAACCTGCCGGAGGGCGCCGAGGTCGTCGTATCGACTGCAATCGACGAGGCCAACCCCGAGCTTGCACTGGCGCGGGAGCGCGGCGCCGCGCTCCTCCATCGCGGCGAGCTGCTCGCCCAGCTATGTGGCGAGAAGCGGCTGATCGCGGTGGCGGGGACGCATGGCAAGACGACGACCACGGCGATGCTCGCCTGGGCGTTGCGGGGGCGGGGAGCGGACCCTGCGTTCTTCGTCGGCGGCGAGGTCCCCGGGCTCGGCCCGGAGGGAGAGGCGGCAAACGCTGGCTGGGGCGAGGGCGAGTGGGTCGTCGCCGAGGCCGACGAGAGCGACGGCAGCTTCCTGCGGCTCGAACCGGAGATCGCCGTGGTGACGAACGTCGAGATGGACCACCACTCGCACTGGGGCTCAGAGGCCGAGCTGCGCGCCGCCTTCGAGCGGTTCGCGGGCAAGGCGAGGACGGTGGCGGAGTTCGGCGCCGATGCGCCCGGGCCCGCCGAGCTCCCGCTGGCCACGCCCGGCGCCCACAACATCCTCAACGCCCGTGCTGCCCTCGCCGCGGCCGAGCTGGCCGGCTTCGACGCCGGTGAGGCAGCCGCCGAGCTGGCCGGCTTCCCGGGGGTGCGGCGGCGCCTCGAGCTGAAGGGGGAGCGGCGGGGCGCCCGCGTCTACGACGACTACGCCCACCACCCGACCGAGGTGCGGGCCGCCCTGACGGCGCTGCGCGAGCTGGGACCGCGGCGCCTTCTCGCCGTCTTCCAGCCGCACCTCTACTCGCGGACCAGGGCCTTCGCCGAGCGGTTCGGCGCCGCCCTCGCGCTCGCCGACGAGGTGGCGGTGCTCGACGTCTACGCGGCCCGCGAGGAGCCGGTCGGCGAGCTGGCCGGCGTCAGCGGGCTCGACGTGGCGCGGGCCGCCGCCGAGCGGGCCGGCGGTCGCCGGGTCGTCTGGGCGCCCGACCTCGATGCGGCCCGCAGGGCGCTCGAGCCGCGCCTGGCTCCCGGCGACGTGCTGGTGACGCTGGGCGCCGGCGACGTCTTCAGGCTCGCCGAGGCCGTGGTCGAGGAGGACGACGCGCTCGACGACGGAGAGAAGGCGCCATGAGCGGTCCCCCGCCCGGAGTCGAGCGCGACTTTCCGCTCTCGCGGCTGACCACGGTGCGCACCGGCGGCGCCGCCGACTGGTTCGCCCGCCCGGGCAGCGCCGAGGAGTTGGAGGAGCTGCTGGCCTGGGCTGCCGGCCAGGGCCTCGCGATCGGCGTCGTCGGCTCCGGCTCGAACCTGCTGGTCGCAGACGAGGGTTTCCGCGGCCTGGCGCTGAAGTTGGGCGGCGAGCTGGCCGAGGTCGAGCGCGACGGACGCCGCCTGCTCTGCGGCGGAGGCGCCCGGCTCCCCTCGGCGGCGGCGAAAGCGGCGGGCTGGGGGCTGGCCGGAATCGAATTCGGGGTCAACATCCCTGGCACCGTCGGCGGCGCCGTACGGATGAACGCCAACGCCTATGGCGGCGAGCTGGCGCGTGTCCTCGAGTGGGTCGAGGTCGTCACTGCGGCCGGGCGAGACCGCCGGTCGCCAGAGCGGCTCGGCTTCGCCTACCGACGATCGAACCTGGGGGACGCCGAGGTCGTCGCTCGCGCCTCGTTCGAGCTGGCCGAGGAGGAGCCGGAGGCGATCAAGGCGCGGATGGCGTCGATGCGCGAGCGCCGCCACGAGGCTCAGCCCTCCGGGATCAAGACCTTCGGCTCGACCTTCAAGAACCCCGAGGACGAGCGCGCCGAGGGACGCACCGCGGGTCAGCTGCTCGAGGCCGCCGACTGCCGCGGCCTCGCGGTCGGCGGCGCTCGCTTCTCCCCGAAGCACGCCAACTTCGTCGAGAACGCCGACGGGGCGACGACCGCGGACGTGCTGGATCTGATGGCAGAGGGGCGCCGGCGGGTCCACGAGCGCTTCGGCGTCGTGCTCGAGCCGGAGGTGCAGGTCCTCGGGGAGGTGCGATGGCCAGCAGGCTGGGAGCTTTGAGGGCGACCGGAGGTCGCAGATGGATCGCGCTGAGCGACTGGCGGCGAGTCGGCTTGGCTCTCCTCGCCGTCGCGATCTTGGCCGCCGCCGCGTACCAGTTCTTCGGTCGCGGTTCGACCGTCACGCCTCACGTTGCCCCGCCGCGCGCGACGGCGACGATCGGCCAAGGGTCCGAGGCGGTCGCGGTCGGCCCCGACGGCACGATCCTCGAGTCGCTGCCGCTCCCGGAGGAGATCCGGCTTCCCGCTTTGCCGATCTCCGAGCCGCCGCCCAAGGGGGAACTGGGGGGCGAGGTGCTCGAACAGGCGCTGGTGCTAGGGGCGGCGCCGACGGCCCTGCGTCCATATATAGAGCGCAGCTATTACGGCGAGAGCGGGGTCGACGTGATCCTCCGTTCGGGGATCGAACTCCGCTTCGGGGAGGCGACGCGGTTAAGGGAGAAGTGGAAGTCGGCCGTCGCGGTCCTCGCCAACCCGGAGATTGTCGAACTCGGTTATGTAGACCTGCGGGCGCCGCGCCGCCCGGCCGTAGGCGGCTCTGGGCATACGCTTCCGCCCCTTCCCTGAACCCTCGACCACAGCCTTAGGAAGGCCCAACCCTCAAGTAGCGCTTTAGACTGCTGGCTTGCAGGATGCGTCCCGCGCGTTTGACAGACCGCCCAGGATGCCCTACGTTGAGCGCAATTTCCGTGCTTGAGCGGTGCCTTAGAACCCTGAAGCATCGCTGAAGGTTCGGACGGAAAGAAGGCTCAACTCAAACGCAGCCCTCTCAGAGGGCGCGGGCTGGAGAAATCCGGGAGATGGAATCCACTTACTTGGCGGTGATCAAGGTCGTCGGAGCGGGCGGCGGCGGTACCAACGCGGTCAGCCGCATGGTCGACGCAGGCATTCGTGGCGTCGAGTTCGTGGCCGTCAACACCGACGCGCAGGCGCTGCAGGCCTGCGACGCCGACATCAAGCTCT
>DASWMG010000175.1:0-4179 GCA_036399875.1 Solirubrobacterales bacterium | reverse complement strand
ACGACCGCTTGGCGGTAGGCCTCGCCGACGTCGCGCGAGTGGACGGCCTGGAAGCGCAGGCCGGCGATCCGCGGCACGACCGGGATCAGTCCCGGGCGAACGAGGGCGCTGGGCAGGAAGGGGCCGACGAAGAGGCGGCGGATCTCGCTGGCGGCCTCGCCTTTGAAGATCAGCGCCGGGCGCAGGCGGACGACGCGGACGCCGGGGTGTCGCGCCTCGAAGCCGTCGAGCAGGGCCTCGACCGCGGCCTTGTGGCGCGAGTAGAACGAGGTGGGGATGCCGGTGGTCGGCCAGGACTCGTCGACGGCGCGGTCCTTCGGGCCCGGCCCGTAGGCGCCGACCGAGGAGGCGTAGACCAGCGCCGGGACCTCGGCCGCGACGACGGCCTCGAAGACCCGCTCGCTGCCCTCAACGTTGATCCGCGCCAGGGTCGCTTCGTCGCGCGAGGGCTGGATCGCCCAGGCGAGGTGGATTGCGGCGTTGGCGCCGCGCATGACCTCGACCAGCCCGTCCCGGTCGGCGACGTCGACCTCGGCCCAGCGGGTCTTCGGCATCTCCAGCTCGGGTCGCCGCCGCGCCACGCCGACGATCTCGTCGACCAGCGGCTCCTGTCCGAGCGCCTCTAGCACGCTCGTGCCGACGTTGCCGGTCGCTCCGATCACCACGACACGTTGGCCCATGCGTCGCGTATTCCCGGCCTTGGCCCGCAGTAACCCGTCGACGGGACGAAAAGCGGCCTATTTCTACGGAACTCGTCCCCTCGGCGAGAGGGCTCAGCCCTCGGCGGCGGTGTCTGTGTGGGCGGCGCCGACCGGCTTCGACTCAGGGGAGCCGCGCTGGCGCAGGTAAACCGCGAAGACGGCGAACGAGCCGACGGCGAGGAACTCGGATTGCCAGTTCTGCAGGGTCGTTTCCCAGAACTGGGGGTTGCCGAGGTAGGCCAGCCAGCTGACCGCTTCCGCGTGGTGGTCGAGCTGTTCGGAGTTGTATTTGGTCCAGCCGGTGACCGACTGGCCGAACCAGGTGCCGAGGAAGATCAGTCCCATCACGATCAGCAGCGAGTTGCCGTAGAGAGCGGCGCGCCAGCCGGCGGCCTTCGCGGGGCCCGGTGACGAGCGCTTCGCGTGCTCGCCGATCAGCTGTTCGGACTCCGACTCGCGCCCGAGCTCGTCCTCCTTCTTCGACTCGGGCGAACCCTTCTGGAAGAGCCAGATGGTCAGCAGCAGGAAGACGAGGAACTGGAGGTACTCGGACTGCCAGTTCTCCATCACCGCCTGGCCGAAGTCCGAGGAGGTCAGGTAGCGGCCGAAGGAGACCGGGTCGCCGCCGTGGGCGAGCTGGTCCTCGTTGTAGGCGAGGCGGCCGGCGATCGCCTGGCCGGTCAGGCTGGCGAGGAAGAGGGCGCCGAAGACGAGGCCGAGCGAGTTCTCCTTGAGGAAGCGCTTCATCGCCTAGTGGTGGCTGAGCCCGATCACGGCGAAGTAGGAAATCGTGAGGACGATGCCGCCCAGGTAGATGCCGAACAGCGCTCTCATCGTGGATCTCCTTCACTCATCTTCGAAACGATTCGCCCGAGACCTTCCCGCGGAGGCGCGTCCCGAAACCGCGACGGGTACGCGGCTGACTGGACGAATGATCAATAGCCGTCTACAGTCTGCGAGCCCCGGTATGACAAAAAACCTCCAGGAGGTGCCGTGGGCGAGCCGAGTACGAGGGAGACTCAGGACGGAACGCTGACGCTGCGTGCGAGCGAGAATGGCTCGACCTGCGTCCTTGCCTTGGTGGGCGAGCTCGACCTGTCCAACACGTCGTCCTTCTCGAGCGAGCTGGAGCGGCTGGAGGCCGCCGGCAGGCCGGTGAAGATCGACCTCGGCGAGCTCGAGTTCATCGACTCGACCGGGATCGCGATCCTGGTCGGCGCCCACCAGCGCCTCGGCGACCGGCTGACGGTTGGCCCGAGCAGGTCGGAAGCCGTCAAGCGCGTCCTCGCGCTGACCGGCCTCGACCAGCAGTTGTCGATCGAGTAGATCCCTTCGCGGGCCCGCTCAGGCGGCGACGAGCGGGCGCAGCGAGTCGAGCGCGGCGAGCACTTCTTCCGGGCCGATCTCGAGCAGGCCCGGGTCCACCTCGGCGGCGTGCGGATCGCCGCCGCGGCCCTCCCAGAGCACGCGGTGGATCGCGCGGTCCTCGGGCGGCCCCCAGCGGCGGGGCGAGGTCGGGCCGAAGAGGAGGACCGAGGGGATGCGGAGCGCCGTGGCCAGGTGGGCGACGCCGGTGTCCCCGCAAACCAGCACGCCGGCTGCCGCGACGAAGGCGGCGAGAGTGCCGAGGTCGGTGCGACCGGCGATCTCGCGGCGGGGGTCGAGACCGGCTTCGGCGGCGATCCAGCGGGCCAGCCCGCGCTCCTCGAGGCTGCCGGTCACCAGGACCTCGCGGCCCTGGTCGCGCTCGTGGCGGGCGACCGCCGCCCAACGCTCCGGCGGCCAGCGGCGGGACGCGCTCGAGGCTCCAGGGTGGATCAGCGTCGCCCCGTGCGCCCACTCGGGCAGCTCCGGCCCGGGCCGCTCGATCTCCAGCTCGGTCGCGTCGGTGCCGATCCCGAAGCGGTCCAGCAGCCGACACCAGCGCCGCGTCTCGTGCTCGTCGGGGTCCCACTCCGGCATGCCCGCCGTCGCCGCGACCGCGTCGTTGCGGAACGCGATCAGGCGCTGGGGCTCGGTGGCGAGCAGCAGCCGGTGGCTCTCCGGCCCGGCGCCGTGCAGGTCGATCGCGACGGCTGGCCGCCGCGGCAGCCGCCCGGGGTCGGCCTCGAGGCCGGCGACCTCGACGACGTCGTGCAGGCAGGGCTCACCGTCCACGCGAATCAGCGGCAGCAGGGGCGCGAGCCACGCCGGCGCGGCCAGCAGCCGGCGCTCGCCGGGGTAGGCGCGGGCGATCGCGCGCAGCGCCGGCACCGCGGTCAGCAGGTCGCCGAGGCCGAGGGCGCGCAGGACGGTTACGGCCACGAGGTCTCCGTCGAGGGGCAGAACAGGGCTTCGCGCAGCTCGACGCCGGGCGGGCGGCTGAGCGCGAAGACGGCCGCCTCGGCGACCTCCCGCGGCGGCGAGAGCTGGGCGTCGGGCGGCGGCTTGTACTTCTCGTCGCGCCCGTCGAAGAAGGCGGTGTCCATGCCGCCGGGGGCGAGCAGCGTGACCCCCACCTTGCCGGCGGTCTCGGCGGCGAGCGCCTGCGTGAAGCCGACCACGCCGAACTTGCTCGCACAGTAGGCGGTCGCGTCGGGGAAGCCGCGGATGCCGAGCGTCGAGGCGACGGTGACGACGCGGCCCTGCGACTCGACCAGCGCGGGCAGCGCCGCCCGCACGACAGCCGCCGTGCCGAGCAGGTTGACGGCGACGACCCGGTTCCAGCGCTCGGCCGGGATGCCGTCGAGCGGACCGCAGGCGTCGGTGCCGCCGGCGGTGACGACGCCGTAGAGCCCGCCGTGGCGCTCAACGACGTCTCGGGTCGCCGCTTCGACCGCCGCCGTGTCGGCGAGGTCGACCTGCACGGACTCGATGCCCTCGGCGTGCCGCAGGTCGAATCCGATCGCCGTGCCGCCCTCGCGCTCGACGGCCTCGGCGACGGCGCGGCCCAGCCCGGAGGCGGCGCCGGTGACGATCACCGTCCCGATCTCAGCGCTCGACACGCGCGCCCACCTCCTCGATCAGCCGCGTCGTCGAGCGGCCCTCCAGGTAGGGCAGGATCGCGACGCGGCCACCCCAGGCGGCGATCGCCTCGGCCTCGGGCAGCTCGCCGGCCTCGTAGTCGCCGCCCTTCGCCCAGACGTCGGGCTTCAGCAATCTCAGCGCCTCGTCGGGGACCGGCTCGTCGAAGATCGCGACCTCGTCGACACAGCCCAGGGCCTTCAGCATCGCCGCCCGCTCCAGCTCGCCGACGAGGGGACGGTCGGCGCCCTTCAGCCGCCGCACCGAGCGGTCTCCGTTGAGCAGGACGACGAGGCAGTCGCCCAGCGCCCGCGCCGCCTCCAGCGTGCGGACGTGGCCGACGTGGAGGAGGTCGAAGCAGCCGCCGGTCGCGACCACGGCGCCGCCCCGCGCCCGCACCCGAGCCGCCAGCGCGAGGGCCGGGGCGATCGAGCGCGGCGAGGCGCCCAGACCGCGCAGGTCGAGCGCCCGCGAC
>DASWMG010000174.1:0-1869 GCA_036399875.1 Solirubrobacterales bacterium | reverse complement strand
GGGGCGTCCGGCGATCTATACCGCCGAGGAGCGCAGCGCGGTCATCACCGCCGCGCTGTCCCGGCCCGCCGAGTTGGGCCTGCCGTTCGCGTCGTGGACCTTGGACCGCCTGGTGGCCTACTTGGGCGAGAAGGGCATCGGCATGAAGCGCAGCCGGGTGAGCGAGGTCCTGCTCGGCGAAGGGCTGAAATGGCGCCAGGAAGAGACTTGGTTCGGAGCGCGAGTGGACCCGGAGTTCGAGCGCAAAAGATCTCATGGGCGCCGGACGGCCGGGCTGGTGAAGTCTGGTGGTCCTCATCTCTTGCCGACACGGGAGACCGCCCATGCCCGCCTACGCCGATCCTACCCCGAAGCCGATCAGCGCCGACACGATCTTCCTCGCCTTTGAGCTGAGCGGCACGAGCTGGCTCATAGCTTTGCATGCACCCGACACCGACAAGGTCGAGCGTCATCGTTTGCCTGCAGGCGTCGCCGCCGAGGTGCTTGGCCTGATCGCCCGCACCAAGGCCCGCGTCACGCGGCGGCTCGGCACGACGCCACGCGTCGCGTGCTGCTACGAGGCCGGCCGCGACGGGTTCTGGCTGCACCGCGTGCTCGAGGCCGAGGGGATCGCGAGCCACGTCATGGACCCGACCTCGCTGCAGGTCGACCGCCGTGCCCGGCGCGCAAAGACCGATCGGCTGGATGCACAGGCGCTACTGCGGGCCTTGATGGCCTGGTCGCGCGGCGAGCGGCAGGTCTGCTCCATGGTGCGTCCGCCCTCGCCGGAGCACGAGGACGAGCGCCGCCTCAGCCGCGAGCGAGGGACGCTGCTCAAGGAGCGCCTGCGGCTCAGCAACCGGATCAAGGGCCTGTGCGCGGCGCAGGGGATCTACGACTACGAGCCGCTCGGGGCGGATCGCCGCGAACGTCTGGCCCGGCTCGTGACCGGGGACGGCCGCGCGTTGCCGGGCCGGCTCGCGGCGGAGATCGGCCGGCAGCTCGACTGCCTCGAGCTCGTGCTGCGGCACCTGGCCGAGGTCGAGGCCGTGCGCGACGCGCGCGCGGCGCAGGCGCGCGAGGAGGGCGGCTCCAAGCTCGCGGCGTTGCTGCGGCTGAAAGGCATCGGCCCGGAGGTCGCAACCGTGCTGGAGCTGGAGGTCTTCCACCGCCACTTCGCCAACCGCCGCGACGTGGCGGCCTATGCGGGCCTGGCACCCAGTCCCTATGCCAGCGGCGGCACGAGCCGTGAGCAGGGCATCAGCAAGGCCGGCAACCGGCGCGCGCGCAAGGTGCTCATCGAGCTCGCCTGGTTGTGGCTGCGTCATCAGCCCGAGAGCGCGCTGGCGCGCTGGTATCGCGACCGCGTCGGCACCGCCACCGGGCGCGTCAAGCGTATCGCCATCGTCGCCCTCGCTCGTAAGCTGCTGGTCGCGATCTGGAGATATGTGGAGACCGGCCTCGTGCCGGCCGAGGCTGCCGTGAGGACCTGACCGGATCGCGCGATCATCGGCACATAGCCCGGCCGCGCGGGGATGTCCGAGGTGGGCGCGTGACCGCATTCCGCCCCCTGGCTCGACCATGCCGCTCAAAAGACTGGTCCCGCCCGCCTCGGAGCCCGTTCCCGTTGCACGCGGGATGTTGGTCAGGGACACGGTCCCGACCGGATATAAGGTGATGCGGAGCGGTGCTCCGCATGGGTGCGAGCGGGCTCAACCTCGGACAGATCCACGACCGATCGACAACGCGTTTGCATCGCGAAAGGGCATCCGGAGATGACGTAACGCTTGACTTCAACGCCCATATAAGGGGGGCGGCGCGGCTGGGATGCGGCGAAGAAGGTCAAGGGCCGCAAGCGGCACGTCGCGGTTGACACCTCCGGCCTGCTGC
>DASWMG010000173.1:0-3994 GCA_036399875.1 Solirubrobacterales bacterium | reverse complement strand
CGACCGATTGCGACCCCTTCGCCACCACCGCCCAGATCTGGGGGGGAGGGACCGACGTCTTCAGCGTCCTCGACGATCGCCCGGTCTCGCGCGAGGCGCGCTTCCAGGCCGCCAACTGCTCGCGGCTTGGGTTCAGGCCGCGGCTTGGGATGAGCCTGCGCGGCGGCACCACGAGGGGCCGTCATCCCGCGCTGCGGATGGTCATTCGCCCGAAACGCGGCGACGCCAACGTCGAGCGCCTCGCCCTGCGCTTCCCGCGCTCGGCCTTCATCGACCAATCGCACTTCCGCACGATCTGCACCCGCGTCCAATTTGCCGCGGATGTCTGCCCCAAAGCCGCCATATACGGCCGCGTCACCGCAGTCACCCCGCTCTTGGAGAAACCACTCACCGGACCGGTGTACCTGCGGTCCTCTTCGCACGATCTGCCCGACGCGGTGGTCGATCTGCACGGCCTCGTGGACGTGGAGGTCGTGGCGAGGATCGACTCGGTCCGGGGCCGCCTTCGGGTGATTGCCGCCTCGATTCCCGATGCGCCGCTGACCAAGGCCGTCGTCAGGATGCAGGGCGGCGACAAGGGGCTGATCGTCAACAGCACGAACCTCTGCGCCGAGCGCAATCGCGCCGGAGCGGCGTTTGGGGCTCAGAACGGGAAGCGGCGGGGGCTGCGGCCGGTGGTGAAGCCCGCCGGTTGCAAGGGCGGCGAGGGGCACGGCAAGAAGCAGCGGCGCTGATCCCGGGCCTAGCTCCGGCTCTCACCGACGCCCACTACTCTTCGCCACCGTGATCTCCACCAACCAGTTCAAGAACGGCTCCCACATCGAGATCGACGGGACCGTCTTCAAGATCGTCGAATTTCAGCACGTCAAGCCAGGCAAGGGCGGCGCCTTCGTGCGGACCAAGCTGCGCAAGATCGAGGACGGCTCGGTGCAGGACAAAACCTTCAGGGCCGGGGAGAAGTTCCGGCCCGTCCGCACCGAGTCGCGCAAGATGCAGTACCTCTACGACTCGGGCGAGGCGGCTGTCTTCATGGACAGTCAGGACTACGACCAGATCGAGATTCCCTCCGAGGTCGTCGGCGACGCGATGAAGTGGGTGCTGCCCAACGACGAGGTCGACGTCCTCTTCGTCGACGAGCGCCCCAGCGACGTCCAGGTGCCGAGTGCGGTCGAGATGAAGGTCACGCAGACCGATCCGGGTGTGAAAGGCGACACCGCGTCTGGTGGCGGCAGCAAGCCGGCGACCCTGGAGTCAGGCGTCGTCGTACAGGTGCCCCTCTTCATCGACGAGGGCGAGACGATCCGCGTCGACACCCGCAACGGCGAGTACGTGTCCCGCGCCTAGGAGGGATCGGCGAAACCCCCGCGCACGTCTGGCGGCGGCGGACACGGCGCGGCGCGGCGCTCGCCAGCCGCACACTCGGGTTTGCCGATCCCTCCTGAGCCCCGGCTCATACCATCGGTGTACCGGGAGGGTTTGCCGGGTAGGTCGCGAACCGATTCTGCGTGAACGGCGGGGATGAAGACGGGGACCACGAGACGCCCGGCGGCACACCGGAGTTCCTCGCTGCCGTAATCGACCAGGCAAAGGTTGGCATCATCGCCTCCGACCGCGAACGCCGCATCCGGGTCTGGAGCAAGGGGACCGAGGAGCTGCTGGGAATTCCGGCCAGCGAGGCCGTCGGCAGGACGCTGGACGACTTCGAGCCGATGCTGCCCTCCGCCTCGCGCGAGGTCCGGGCCGGCATGAAGGAGATGCTCGCCGGCGGTGGCACCTGGGAAGGCGAGATCGAGCTGCGCCGCAGCGACGGGAAGACCTTCACGGCGCTCGTCCGCAACGGCCCCATGTACGACCGCGACGGGGAGCCGCTCGGCTACGCCGGGATGATCCTCGACGTAACGGACCGCAAGCGCTTCGAGCGGGAACTGGAACGCCGGGCGCTGCAGCAGGCGGCGATCACCGCGCTCGGGCGACGCGCGCTGTCGGGCGCCGGCATAGCCGGCCTGCTCGACGAGGCGGTCGCGACGGTGGCGGAGATCCTCGGCGTGGAGCTGGTCAAGGTCCTCGAGCTGGACGACTCCGGCGACCACTTCGAGGTGCGCGCCGGAGTTGGGTGGGAGCCGGGGACGGTCGGCTCCGCCAGGGTCCCCGCCGACGACTCCCACGCGGCGATGGCGCTGAAGGAGGAGACCGTGATCGTCGCCGACTACGCCGAGGAGACCCGCTTCACGCCGGCCCGAATACTCCGCGAGCACGGCGCCCGCAGCGGCGTCACGGCGCTGATCGAGGGCAACGAGCGCGCCTACGGCGTGATCGGCGCCCACTCGCGTGAGCCCCGCACGTTCTCGGACGACGACGCCCGTTTCCTGCAGGCGGTCGGCAACGTGCTGGCGGCGGCCCTCGCCCGCCAGCGGGCGAACCGGCTGGAGGCGCAACTCCAGCAGGCGCAGCGCCTGGAGGCGGTCGGTCAGCTCGCCGGCGGGGTCGCCCACGACTTCAACAACCTGCTCTCGGTGATCCTCAACTACACCCAGTTCCTGCTCACCGAGACGAAGGACGAGCAGACGCTCGCCGACCTGCGCGAGATCGAGAACGCCGCCAAGCGGGCGGCCGACCTGACCCGCCAACTGCTCGTCTTCAGCCGCCGCGACCTCGGCGAGACCGTCTGCGTGGACGTCGGCGAGGTCGTGCGCGAAACCGAGGCGCTGCTGCGGCGGACGATCGGCGAGCATGTCGAGCTGGTCACCCGGATCGACGGAGAGGCCCTGCCGGTGGAGCTTGGCGCCGGCCAGGCGAACCAGATCCTGATCAACCTCGTCGTCAACGCCCGCGACGCTCTGGCGGGCGGCGGCACAATCCTGGTCGAGGCGTGGGAGACGAGCGTCGGCGAGGGCTTCCTGGCGGGCGACCCCGCTCTCTCTCCTGGCAGGTACGCCGTCCTCGCGGTCGCCGACGACGGGGCCGGGATGTCGGCGGAGGTGCTCGCCCAGATCTTCGAGCCGTTCTTCACGACCAAGCCTCCGGGCGAGGGGACCGGCCTCGGCCTCGCCACGGTCTACGGCATCGTCGAGCAGGCGGGCGGGCACGTCGAGGTCGACAGCGAGGAGGGGCGGGGGACCAGGGTCACGGTGTATCTGCCGCTGGCGCAGGGCGGGGAGCCGGACGAGGGCGACACCGGCGAAGGGCAGCGACCGGCCGGCGCCGGCCAAGCGGTCCTCGTCGTCGAGGACGAGGAGGCGGTGCGGCGGATGACCTGCCGGACGCTCGAGGAGAACGGCTACCGGGCGCTCCCCGCCTCAGGCGGAGAGGAGGCGCTGAACGCGTTCGAAGCCGAGGACCGCGTCGACCTCGTCCTCACCGACGTCGTCATGCCGAGCATGTCGGGCAAGGAGCTCGTCGCCGCGCTGCGGGCGCGCGGCTCGGCGGTCAAGGCGATCTACATGTCGGGCTACGCCGGCGACGTCGTCTCCAGGCATGGTGCGCTGGAGGACGACGTGCCGCTGCTGCAGAAGCCGTTCACGGCAGGGGATTTGCTGCGCGTGGTCCACGACGCCCTCGGCTAGTCCCCGCCGGCGGCGTCGGATTCGATCGCGCCGCGGGCGTGCCGCTCGTTGACGAAGGTCTCCGCGCGCCGGATCTTGCCGTTCGCCACCGAGATGATCCAGGAGAACGGGAGGCCGATCGGGGAGCCCAGCGCGGATTCGGATTCGACGCGCCCGGTGACGAGGATGCCGCCGGCGACAGGCTCCAGCTTCAGGTCGCTCGTCCGCCACGCCCGGCCGCGGGCGATCCGGGAGGTCGCCGCCCGCCGTACTTCGGCCATGCCCTTGACCGAGCGGCCGGTGAGCGCATTGCGTATCTCGAGCTCGGGGTCCACCAGCTCGAAGAGCCTCTCGAATTCACCGGCCTCGAAGCGCCTGAAGAGCTCCCTGATCAGATCGATGTCGCTGCTCGCCGTCCCCATGCGTTGCCGGATCGGTCTCCTCCCGTTCCT
>DASWMG010000172.1:0-9444 GCA_036399875.1 Solirubrobacterales bacterium | reverse complement strand
GGATTTCTCATTTCAACACGAGCATTTACGTCTGAAATCATCCGCCGCCGATGACGGTCGAGGCAGCAGCCGGCGTGGATCGACTCGCGGAGCTGGTCCGCGAGTCGCGCCGGACCGTGGCGCTGACCGGGGCCGGGGTGTCGGTGCCCTCCGGGATCCCGGATTTCCGCACTCCGGAGACGGGGATGTGGGCGAACGTCGACCCGATGGAGGTCGCCCACATCGACGTCTTCGAGCGCGACCCCGCCCGCTTCTGGTCCTACTACCGGCCGCGCTTCCAGGCGCTCGGCGACAAGCGGCCGAACGCCGCCCACGAGGCGCTCGCCGAGCTGGAGCGGCGCGGCCTGGTGGAGGGTGTGATCACGCAGAACATCGACCGCCTCCACCGCGCCGCGGGCTCGAGGGAGGTCGTCGAGGTGCACGGTTCGATCGCGACTTCGACTTGCCGCGCCTGCGGCGCCTCCTTTGGCATCGAGGAGGTCGAGGCGCTGTTCGGCGAGGACGGCATCGCCCGCTGCGCGGACTGCGGCGGGGCGGTCAAACCTGACGTGGTCCTCTTTGGCGAGCTGCTGCCCGAAGGGGCGATGCGCCGCGCCCAGGAGCTGGCGGAAGGAGCCGACCTGATGCTGTGCGTCGGCTCCTCGCTCGTCGTCCACCCGGTCGCCGGGTTGCCGGCGCTGACCGTGGAGCTGGGCGGGCGGCTGGCGATAGTCACCAAGGGCCCGACTCCCTACGACGACGAGGCCGCCGTCAAGCTCGACGGCGAGGTCGACGAGGAGCTCGGCGCCCTCGTGGCGGCGCTCGGCTGACGATGGCGACCGGGACCGAGGCGGCGCTGGAGGCGCCCGTCGCCGTCGTCTTCGACAACGACGGCCTGCTGCTCGACACCGAGTCGGTCTGGACCCGGGCCGAGCAGGATCTCTTCGAGCGCCGGGGGCTTGAGTTCACCCCGGCCCACAAGCACGAGCTGGTCGGCACCTCGGCGGAGATCGCCGCCGGCATCCTCGAGTGCCGGCTCGGCGAGCCGGGTCAGGGCGAGGCCCTGATCGAGGAGCTGAACGAGCTCGTCGTCGCCGAGCTGGAGCACGGGGTGGAGGCGATGGTCGGCGCCCGCGAGCTGCTCGAGAAGCTGAAGGAGCGAGGCACGCTGATCGGGCTCGTCTCCAACTCGCCGCTGCGCTTCGTGCGCCGCTCGCTGGAGATCGTCGGCTTCCACGAGGTCTTCGATGTCGTGCTCAGCGCCCACGAGGTGGCGGCGCCGAAGCCCGCTCCCGATCCCTACCTGGAGGCGTGCCGGCGGCTGGGCGTGGAGGCCGGCCCGGCGGTGGTCGCGCTGGAGGACTCGCCGACCGGCGTAGCCGCCGCCCGCGCCGCCGGGCTAACCGTGATCGGCGTCCCCTCGCTGGAGGGGATCGCGCTGGAGGAAGCGCACCACATCGCCGCGTCGCTGCTTGACGAGGTCGTCGCGCGGTACCTCGTGCTCTGAGAGCCTTGGGTCAGTTTGATGACCCCATAGGGTCATAAATCCGACAGAAGTGGATTGATCAACCGCGCAGGACGCGCCGACGCCGCAGCACCCGCTCGCAGATCTCCACCAGCTCGCGGACCTGACGGGCACGCTCGGGGTCTAACTCCCCCCGCAGCGCCACGTTCGCCGCCTCGCCGGCCTCGTGACGACGCGACTCCAGGGCCGCCATGTCCTCGTCGTGGCCGGGGTCGACCAGGGCGCCGGGCAGCTCGGCGAGCATCGCCTCCAGGCCGACCCGGAGTTGCAGCGCCGCCTCCCGCAGCCGGCCGCCGTTGAGGTCTGCGCGCGCGCGCAGCACCAGCGGCTCGCAGGCGTCGATCCGTTCGCGGCCCCCCAGCACCGCCGCTACACGCTCCTGCGGTCGCAGCTCCTCGTCGCGCCGCGTCCGCCCCCGGCGCCCGCCGCGTACGTCCACCTCGCGGGCGAGGGTGAAGCGGCCGGCGGCGACCTCGTCGCCGCTGCCGTAGCCGATCCGCACCAGCGCCGCCCGCTCGGCGGTCAGCTCGGCGACATAGGGGTCGGCCGCAGCGGCGGCGTGCGCGTGCAGCGCCGCGTTCAGCAGGGAGATGCCCTCGGTGACGAGCGCGTCGACCCCGTCCTCCGTCGCGATCGCGCCGTCGAGCCAGGTGCTCGCCCCCGCCTCGTCGTCGAACGGCTCGTAGGCGCGTATCGCCGTGGCGCGGGTCAGCGGCAGGGCATGGGGGGAGGTGTCCGCCTCGGCCTCACGCGGACGCCGGCGCCGCCGGCTGGGAGGCGAGGGCGCGCCAAGCGTCTCAATCGCGAGGACGCGCTGGCGTCCCGCCTCCCCCGGCTCGCGGGCGAGGTAGCGACCGTCGCCGAGACCCAGCGCGCCGGCGAGCTCGAACTGCGCGAATCCGAAGTACTGGCTCAGGGCAGCGCGTACTTCGACGGCTTGGTTGGCACGTCGGGGTTGTCGATCTCACCGAGCCGGTCGGTGAGTCGCAGCCACTGGTCCGGCTTCAGCAGCTGCACGAATTCGCCCTCGAGCCGGGTGCCGTAGGTCGGCCGGTAGCCGATGTGGACGTGGTCGGCGTGGTCGCTCATCGCGAAGCTGGGCCCGCCGAGGTTCTCCAGCGAGATCAGCTCGTCGGGAACCATCGTCCCCTGCAGACGCAGCACCGCCTCGAGCAACTCGTGGGTGAGGGTGCCCGGTCCCTGGTTGCCGAGCACGGGGACGCCGTTGATCGCGGCGATGTCGATCGCGCCGCCGAAGGAGTGGTTGGAGACGTTGCCGCTGGTCGTGATGCTGCCGTGGCGTCCGCAGAGCATCGAGGTGATCGTGAGGCGGAAGCCCTGCTCGGAGAGGTAGGCCATCGCGGCCAGGACGCGCCGGTCGATCTGACCGGTGCGGACGTCCACTCGGTCGCAGTCGGACAGCTCGATCGCCTTGTCCGCGAGCACCCGGCGCTGCAGCGCTTCCTTGGAGAGCAGCAGGACGCCCGCGCTGCCGAGCTTGACCGCAAACGGGCTCTTGCCCTTGGCGCGGTAGATCGCCGTTGCCTCGAGCAGCTTCCATCCGTCGAGGATCGGCTTCGGGTCGATCCGTGGCGCCCCCCTGCCGGCCGGGCGGATCGAGAAGTTGATGTGGGGGTCGACGCCTTCCTCGTTGCGGCCGATCCGCGCCAGGACAGTGCCGGCGATCACCTTCGAGCCGACCCGGATCGCGCCGTCGGCGCCGAGCGCGGTCGCTGTGTCGACGCGCTCGGTGGCGCTGAGGCGCTGCCGCCCGTCGACGCGGTCGGGCAGCGCGTGGAGGCGCGGCCGGATGTCCTGGCTGTCGACCGGCACCCGCTTCTCCTGGCCGGTCGGCATCACGATCAGGCGGCGCTTGGTGACGAGGCGACCGAGCTTGGCGTAGGTGTAGCGGTTGCCGTAGGCGTCGCGGAGGACGACGAAGCGGCCCAGCCGCGGCGAGCGCCCCATCTTGATCACGATGCCGTCGTTGACCGCGACCACCGGGGCGCCGGCGCGGGCGAAGATGTTGATGCCGCGCCGCGTCGGCGAGGAGGAGATCACGTCGGCCGCGTTGCCGTAGGCCTCGCGCTCGTCGGGCGTCGCGTCCTTGAGCGCCTCGCGGGTTGAGATGTCGTCGGCGTAGCGGGCATCGGCCGCGACCGGGAAGTGGGCGCCCTCGGTGAGGCCGGTCAACGAGCCGACGAGGTCGGCCGGCAGCTTGCCGTAGGCCCGCGCGTAGAGCAGCACCTCCTGCACGTACCAGTCGGCGTGGTTGTAGGCGAAGATCGCGCCGTAGAGATCCTCCTGGGCGCCGGCCGCCTTCAGGTAGTTGCCGGCGGCGCAGATCGCGTCGATCGGGTTGTAGGGGTCCTTGCGCCCGTCGCCGTTCGCGTCGACCCCGTACATCTCCCAACTGGAGGGGATGAACTGCATCCAGCCGATCGCGCCCGCGCTGGAGACATTGAGGTTGTTCCCGAAGGCGGTCTCAATCTTGTTGATCGAGGCGAGCACCTGCCATGGCACTCCGTACTCGGTGCCGCACGCCTGGTAGATCGGCAGGAGGAAGGGGGGGATCTCGAAGGAGTCGATGACGATGTTGGGAACGCCGATCGGCGCCGGGCCGAAGGGCGCGATCGTCGCGCTCGAACTCGTGCCGGTCGGCGTGCCGCCGTCGCTGAACCGCAGGCCGCCGTCGCCGTTGTCGGCGGGCTGGTCGCCGGCGGTGGCGGGGGGCGCCGTGATGCCGCCCGCCGCGACAGGCGAGCCGGAGGCGCCGATGCCCTCGTTGCGGGTGACGCCATCCGAGCCGTCGGTTGCCTCACCGGCGTCGAGCGTCGCCCCCGCGCGCACACCCTCGGCCGCCGCGGCCCCGGGATCTTCCTCGGCAGAGGCGTCTTCTTCAGCCGGCGGAACCGCGGCCGGCGCCTCTTCGGGATCGGTGGGCGATTCGCAGTCGGCGTCGGCGAGGTCGGCGAGTCCGTCGCCGTCGTCGTCGGCTTCGTTCGCGCAGGCGGTGGCCGGCGCGGAGGGAGCGAGCGGCGGCGCCGAGAAGGCGTCGGTCGCCTGGCTCTCGCCGAGGCCGGCGGACTCGGCGGCGCCGGCGATTCCCACCCCGAAGGCGGTGGTGACCGCGAACCCGATCAGGGCGATAGTCAGTGCGAGCTTGTCTCTCATCCTGCTGCGCGTACCCCGCCGTTTGCCGTGCGACTCCCGGCGATCCTCTCCCCAGATGTGCGAGCGGACCACGCTACTGAGTTTCGCGGAGGTCCGCAATGCGCCTGCAAGGCGCTCAACACTGGCTTAACCATGACCACTCCATGCTGGAAACACGCAGGATCGCAACTGTTGCGGATGGGCTCGACTAAGGTGGCTGCGATGAGCGCCGAGCACAGTGCTGAACATGACGATCAGGAGAGCCTGCGGGCGCGCAGCGAGCACCTCATCGCCGAGCTCGCGCAGGCGATGCTGGAGAGCCCGACGCTCGAGGGCGCGCTCGCCGCGGCACTGGGCGCGCGCGAGAAGGCGGCAGAGGCTCAGCAGGCCCTGCTCGCCGCGCTCAACCTGCCCTCGGCCAGCGACATCGAACGTCTGGAGCGTCGCCTGCGCTCGATATCTCAACGGCTCGAGGGCATCGAGGACCAGGTCGACCGGGTCGCCGAGGAGATCGGCGGTCTGCGCCGCGCGGTCGGCGACCCGAGGCGCGGCGGCAAGGCCGACGCGGCCTGATCTAACCCTCGACCTTAGGGTGAGAGTGCGGCCTTGGCGGCCCACCCGGCGCGCTTTGCCACCTCTTCGAGCGCCTCGTTATCCAGCGACGCCGCGCCGGGCGTCTCGACCACCGCGACGATTGCCGCCGTCGCCATCCCGAGCGCGCGGCCGCGGGCCAGGATCGCGACGGTCTGCATGTCGGCGGCGACCGCGCCGGTGCCGCCGGGCGTCGTCGCGCCGGGGACCGTGTCGACGCTGACGATCCGCGCGATCCTCGCCTCCTCGGCCAGCTCGGCGGAGAGCCGCTCCAGCAGTTCGGCGTCGGCGGTCACCGCCTCGCCGCCGCGCATCCCGAACGCGGCTGCGCTCCCTTCGGTCGCCTCGGCCTCGGCGACCAGCAGGAGGTCGCCCGGCCGGCTGCCGCCGTCGAGGCCGGTCGCCGTGCCGATCCTGATCGCGCGCCGCACCCCCAGCTCGGCGAGGTCCGCCAGAACCGCAGCCGCGCTCGGGGCGCCAACACCGGTGGACTGGATCGTCAGCTCGCGCCCGCCCGCGGTCGTCCCGGAGTAACCCCACAGCCCCCGCGCGTGGTTGCACATCTTCGGCTGCTCGAGTAGCTCCTGAGCGAGCAGCAGAGCGCGGCCCGGGTCGCCGACGACGATCGCGTCGGCCGCGAACGGCGCTTTCGGCTGCAGGAAGGCGGGCATGGCGCGGCCACCTTAGAGGGCGGTCTGCCACTCGGGAGAACCCCAGCACCCGGATTTGCTCCAGCGGTCCAAGGACATTCGGTCGACCCGGTCATACCTTGGCCGCAAATCCAAACCGCGACCGCCGGGGCGTGCTCCGGCGGGCAAGGAGGACGTAGAGAGATGAGAAAGAGACTTGGTCTCGCCGCCCTGCTGGCGGCGTTTGCCTCGTTGATGCTGCCGGGTGCGGCGTCGGCGGCGGTCGCCGACACGGTGGCGGAAAAGGCCACCGAGCTGGACATGGTCTGGGTCGCGGTAGCCACCGCCCTGGTCTTCCTGATGCAGGCCGGATTCATGTTCCTGGAGATCGGCTTCTCGAGGCAGAAGAACGTCGGGACGGGGGTCGCGAAGATCCTGATCAACCTGGCGCTGGTGACGATCGTCTGGTGGGCGCTCGGCTACGGCGTCGCCGAAGGCGGCGGCAACGACTTCTTCGGCACCAGCGGCTTCTTCTTCCACTTCGACCAGGTGGTCGGCCAGGGCGAAGAAGCATTCAACGTCGCCGGCTCGGACGTGATGCTGATGCTGTTCGGTCTCGCCTTCTGCGCCGTCTCGCTGGCGATCGTCTGGGGCACCACCCTGGAGCGGATCAAGTTCGGCGCCTACGTCATCTACGCGATCGTCTTCGGCGCGGTGATCTACCCGCTGGTCGCCCACGCCGTCTGGGGCGGCGGCCTGCTCTCCGACATCGGCGGCAAGCCGGTGATGGACTTCGCCGGCTCCTCGGTCGTCCACCTCACCGGCGCGACCGGCGCGCTCGCGGCGCTGCTGCTGCTGGGACCGCGCCTCGGCAAATACGGGCCGGACGGCAAGCCGCGCGCGATCCCGGGCCACTCGATGCCGCTGGTCGGCCTCGGCGTGATCATCCTCTGGATCGGCTGGTTCGGCTTCAACGGGGGTTCGACCTTCGAAACCGCCGGCTCGTTCTTCGGCGAGGTGATGTTGAACACCCAGCTGGCCGCCGCGGCCGGCGTGATCGGCGCCTCCCTGGCGGTCTGGATGAAGAGCAGGACGCTCGACGTCGGCATGGCCGGCAACGGCGCGATCGCCGGCCTGGTCGGGATCACCGCGCCGTCGGGGTTCGTCGAGTTCTGGGCGGCGCCGATCATCGGCTTCGTCGCCGGCCTGATCGTCGTCTACGCGGTGCTCTCGATCGAGCGGCTGCTCGACGACCCGGTCGGCGCTCTCTCGGCGCACGGCCTGGCCGGCATCTGGGGCACCCTCGCGGTCGGCATCTTCGCCTCGCCGCGGCTGGTGCTGGAAGGCGCGTCGCCGGGTGTCTGGTACTCGGTGTTCGGGGACTTCTCGCTGAGCACGACGTTCGGGCAGCTCGGCGTCCAGGGCCTCGCCGTCCTCTTCACCTTCGTCGTCGTCCTGGCGATCTCGCTGGCGACGTTCGCGGCGATCAAGGCGACGATCGGCCTGCGGGTCTCCGAGGAGGAGGAGGAAGCCGGCCTCGACATCAGCTCGCACGGCATGTACGGGTATCCCGAGCAGTTCATCCCGCAGCCGGAGTACTCCACCGGCCTGCCGGGGCACATCGGCACCGGCTCGGGAGCTCCTGTCCCGGCGGCCTCGCCCGCCCAGATGACCGCGACCGAGTCGCGGATGGAGGTGTGAGCGCATGAAGAAGATCGAGGCGTTCATCAGGCACGAGGCGTTCGAGCCGATCCGCGCCGAGTTGCTCGACAGGGGGTTCCCCTCCCTGTCGATCGTCGAGGCCAAGGGGTCGGGCCGCCAGAAGGGGATCGTCGAGCGCTACCGCGGCTCGACCCTCACCGTCAACGTTCGGCCCAAGCTGAAGCTGGAGGTGGTGGTCGAGGACAAGGATGAGTCGCTCGTCGTCGAGACGATCCTCAAGCACGCCCGGACGGGTGAGGTCGGCGACGGCAAGATCTTCGTCCTGCCGGTCGAGAAGGCGATTCGCATTCGCACCGGCGAGGACGGCGAGGAGGTGTTGCAGGCGCACTCCGAGGAGGAGATTCCGGCCTGATTAGACGAGGCCTATCCCGATAGGGGCTCCACTTAACTTTTTCCGAAGACCGGCCAGGGCCGTCCGAGGTTGCGGCCGCGGAAAAAGTACAAGACGTTCCACCCCTACCGGGATAGGCCTTCACCTCGTCAGCCTCCGTCTCTAGTTTGAGGCCGATGGCCGCCGACCAGCGCATCTCGCTCGCTGAGGCTTCTCGTCGAGCGGGAGTCCCGGCCAGCACGCTTAAGCGCTGGGCGGAGGAGAAGGTGGTGCCGGTGCGGCGGGGGCGGTGGACCGCCGCCGCCGCCGCTCAGGCTCGAGTGGTCGCGCGGATGCGCGAACGGGGGCACTCGCTGGAGGAGCTGAAGAAGGCGGGGGGCGAGGGCCGCCTCTCCTTCGGACTCGTCGAGGAGCTCTTCCCGCGCGCCGCCGAGCAGCGGACCCTCGAGGAGGTCGCCGGCGAGACCGGGCTGGAGCCGCAGCTGATCGAGCGCGTGCTGGCGATCCTCGGCACGCCGCTGGAGCGTGAGCGGCTGCTCAGCCCCGAGGACGTCGCCGCGTTGCGCCACTGCGCCCGGGTGCTCGCGGCCGGCTTCCCGCTCGTCGCCTTCCTGCAACTGGTCCGCGTCTACGTGCAGTCGATGCGGCGGATCGCCGACGCCGAGGTGCGGCTCTTCCACCTCTACGTGCACGAACCGATGATCCGCGACGCCCTGCCAGAGCTGGAGATCGCCGAGGAGATGGGGGAGCTGGCGGCCGACATGCTGCCCCTGGCGGCGCCGCTGACCGAGTACCTGCACACCCGTTACCTGCGTTTCTTCCTCGAGCAGGACGTCGTCGGTCACATGGAGGCGGACCTCGAAGACGCCGGGGTCGAGCTCGGCAGGGTGCCGGTGACCCTCTGCTTCATCGACCTGACCGGCTTCACCCGCTACACCGAGGAGGAGGGCGACCTCGAGGCGCTCGACGTGGTCGAGACCTTTGTCGAGACGGTGGAAGCGACGATGCCGGCCGAGGCGACCCTGGTAAAGACGATCGGCGACGAGGTGATGGTCGTCTCACGCGAGCCTGGCGCGCTGACCGAGTGGGCGGTCGGGCTGCTCGATCGCTTCCCGGAGCGCCCCCGCCCGCGCGTCGCGATCCACCACGCCCACGCGGTCTACCGCGACGGCGACTACTTCGGCACCCACGTCAACCTCGTCCACCGGGTCGTCGGCCGGGCCCACGCCGGCGAGGTGCTCGTCACCGACAGCGTGGCGGATGCTCTCGGCGGCCGGCCCCTCAGTTGCGAGGCGATCGGCGAAGTCAACCTGAAGGGCTTTCCGGCGGCGACCCCGCTCTACGCCGTCCGGCCCGCGTAACACTTCCTTATATGGAGAGCGACGCGATGCTGGAGGCGGTCCGGGCTAGCGGGCTGCTGCCCGACGGCGCCCGGGTCGTCGCGATGCTCTCCGGCGGTCGCGACTCCGTCTGCATGCTCGACCTCGCGACGCGGCTGCTTGGGCCGGACCGGG
>DASWMG010000171.1:0-9588 GCA_036399875.1 Solirubrobacterales bacterium | reverse complement strand
CCCTTGACTGGCCGGTCAACCAGGGCTCGGCGATCCCCGATAGCCTCCCGCTCCGACTTCCGAGACCTACACAGGAGAGCGCAGATCGATGGGACTTCTTGATGGGAAAGCGGCGATCGTTACCGGTTCGGCCCGCGGGATCGGCCGGGCGACGGCCGAGATGTTCGTGGCCGAGGGTGCCAAGGTTCTGATCAACGACCTCGACGCCGACGTCGCCCAGCAGGCGGCCGGCGAGATTCAGGGCGAGACGGCGGTCCACGCCGGCGACCTGACCAAGGAGGGCGCCGCCGACGAGCTCGTCGCCGCCGCCACCGACGCCTTCGGCGCCGTCGACATCGTCGTCAACAACGCCGGGTACACCTGGGACGGCGTCGCCCACAAGATGAGCGACGAGCAGTTCCAGGCGATGCTCGACATCCACACGATCGTCCCCTTCCGCGTCGCCCGCGCGCTCGCCCCGCACTGGCGCGAGGCGGCGAAGGCGGAGCGCAACGAGGGCAAAGAGGTCTTCCGCAAGATCATCAACGTCTCCTCGACCTCGGGGATGATGGGCAACGCCGGCCAGGTCAACTACTCGGCGGCGAAGATGGGTGTGGTCGGCCTGACCAAGACCCTCGCCAAGGAGTGGGGCCAGTTCAAGATCAACGTCAACGCGGTCGCCTTCGGTTTCGTCGAAACGCGCCTCACCCAGGCCAAGGAGGCCGGCGACGAGATGACCTCGCCGAGCGGCGAGAAGATCGAGCTCGGCATCCCCGAGCAGATGCGGGCGATGGCCTCGGCGATCATCCCGCTCGGCCGTCCGGCGACGCCGCAGGAGGCGTCCGGTCCGGTGCTCTTCCTCGCCTCGCCCCTGGCCAACTACATCCACGGCCAGGTCATCGACGTCACCGGCGGCATGTTCGGGGGGATGTACACCTGAGCGACGCGGGCTCGAGGGGCAGGCCGAAGGTCCTCTACCTGGAGGTCGCGGACCGGATCTGGCCTGCCCTCAACCGCGTCGCCGGTCTGCACACCCGCCTCTACCGGGCGAGCGGCGGACGGCTCGGCGAGACGCTTCCCGGCGTGCCGGGGAAGATGTGCCTGCTCGACCACGTCGGGGCGAAGAGCGGAGTGAAGCGGACCTCTCCCCTCCTCTACGTGCGCGACGGCGACGACGTCGTCCTGATCGCCTCGAAGGGCGGCTTCCCCAAGCATCCCGCCTGGTTCCACAACCTGAAGGCAAACCCCGAGACCACCGTGCAGGTCGGCGGCGAGCGGATCCCGGTGCGGGCGCGGATCGCGACCACCGAGGAGCGCGAGCGCCTCTGGCCGATGGCCGAAGAGGCCTGGCCCGGCTACAGGACCTACCAGAAGCGCAGCCAGGGACGCGAAATCCCGATCGTCATCCTCGAGCGGCGGTAGCGGCGTCCGCCTTATTTAGGTCGCCGCTCCTCGGCCAGCGGGTCGCCCTCCCTGTCGGCGATCGCGTCGGGTGGCCACGGTCCCGCCCAGTTGTCGCGGGCGCCGTCGATCGTGATCGTCGTGCCCGAGACGAAGTCGCCGGCCGGCGAAGCGAGGTAGGCGACCAGCCAGGCCATCTCCTCGGCCCGCCCGGCGCGGCCGATCGGGATCGATCGCTCCAGGTTGTCCACGATCGCCTGCGGATACTTGGTCAAAAGCGTCTCGGTCGCGAACTGTCCGGCGGCGAGCGCGCAGGTCCTGACCCCGAAGCGCGCCCACTCGACCGCGAGCGTGCGCATCATGTTCTCGACCGCGGCCCGGGCTGCCCCGGAATGGACCATGCCCGGCATCCCGTTGTGCGGCGAGAGGGTGACGCTGAGCACCTTGCCGCCGCCGCCGGGGATGAAGGCCTTGGTCGCCGCCGCGTGGGTCATCAGCCAGGTGCCCTGGACGTTGAGCTCGATCACGGTGCGGAAGCCTTTCGGCGTGATCGCCTCGGCCGGGCTGAGGAACTGGCCGCCGGCGTTGTTGACCAGCGTGTCGAGCCTGCCGTGGCGCTCGAGCAGCCCGTCCACTAGACGGTCCACCGCCTCCTCGTCGCGGATGTCCATCGTCTCGTGCTCGAAGGAGCCGTGCAGACCCTCTGCCAGCGCCGCCGTCTCCGCCAGCGGCTCCTCGCGCCGCCCGCAGCCGACGACGGCGGCGCCGAGTCGCGCCAGCTCGAGCGCGGTCTCGCGCCCCAGGCCGCTACCGGCGCCGGAGACCAGGCAGACCTGCCCGTCGAGCAGGTCCTCCCTGAAGATGCGCGAACGGGCGCTCTCAGCCACGGACGCAGCCTATTACCGGGCGCGCCGCAGGTAATGTGACCGCTCGATGAAGGTGCACGTGGAGGCGAAACCGCTGCACGATCCGCTTCCGGGCGGCACTGCCGGCGCCACGGTCAGCGTCGAACCGATCGTCGCCGGTCACGCCGAGTGGTCGCGTCACCTGATGGAAAGCCCGGGCGGTCGCCTGCTGAAGGCAAAGCTGGTCCGCGCCCTCCTGACCGGCGAGCCGACGACGAAGGTCCCCTGTCCCGCGTTCCTGATCCGCCACCCGAGCGCCGGCGCTTTTCTCGTGGACACCGGGCTGCACCCCTCGATCGCGACCGACCCGGCCAAGAACTTCGGTGGGTTGGGCGCCCGCTTCGGCAAGCCGAGCCTGGAGGCTGGCGCCGACGTGCCGGCCCAGCTCCGCAAGCGCGGCCTCGATCCGAGCGAGATCCCGCTCGTCGTGATGACCCACCTCCACCTCGACCACACCTCGGCGATCGCCGAATTCCCCAACTCGACCTTCGTCCTCAGCGAGGTCGAGTGGAAGTTCGCCACCTCCGGGCCGAGCCCGGCGCTCAACGGCTACCGGCGCGCCCACTTCGATTACGCCTTCGACTACCGCACGGTCGACTTCGACCGCGCCAACGTGGATTCCTACGCAACCTTCGGCCGCTGCTTCGACCTCTTCGGCGACGGCTCGGTGCGGCTCGCCTTCACGCCCGGCCACAGCGCCGGCCACATGTCGGTGATCGCGCGACTGAAGGAGCACGACTTCGTGATCGGCGGCGACGTCGTCTACACCGCCGCCCAGCTCGACGGCAGCGCGCCGCTCGCGCCGCGCCCCTTCGACCGCCACAACTACAAGCGCTCGCTGCAGGAGATGCGGTTGTTCAAGCGCGAGTACCCGAGCGCGATCGTCACGCCGGGGCACGATCTGAGCTTCTACGAGAAGCTCGGCGACCGTTACGAGTAGCGAGCCCGCGGTACATCTCGCGGACCGGCGCGAAGAGCTTGGTTGCGGCCTCGAGCTGGCGCTCGCGACTCGGCGCCTCCTCCACCGGGAAGGAGAGGGGCTCGCCGAACTGCACGGTGACCCGCGGGAAGCGGAAGCGCTTCCAGCGCCGCACGCTCTCGGAACCGTGGATCGCGACCGGGACGACCGGCACGCCCGATTCGAGCGCGATGCGGCCGATGCCCGGTTTGACCTCGCCCAGCTCCCCCGTCCGCGAGCGGCCGCCCTCGGCGTAGATGAGCACCATTTCGCCCTGGTCGAGCAGCGTGAAGACCGTCTTGAACGCCTCCTCGTCCTTGTGACCGCGGCGGACCGGGAAGACGCCGCCGTGCGAGTAGACGTAGGTGAGGACCGGGGGGCCGAAGAGCTGCGACTTCGCCATGAAGCGGACCTGGCGGCGCAGGTAGAGGCCAATGAAGAAGTGGTCCATCTGGCTGAAGTGGTTGGGGGCGAGCAGCACCGGCCCGTCCTTGGGGACGTTCTTCACCCCGATCGCGCGGGTCCGGTAGAGGAGCAGGCAGATCGGCGTGACGATCGCGCGGACGAGCGGATAGGTCCAGCCGACCCCCTTGCGGGCGCGGGCGTGGAAGCGGTCGAAGTACTCCGCGGGACGGTCGTCCTTGTAGACCTGTGGCTTGAGCTCTGACATGCGAAGGGGGCGCCGGCGGGCCGGCGGTCCGCTCTGCGTACCCCCGGTTGGGCAAGCGGTTACGCGCGGGTCAGAGCTGCGTCGCGATCAGGCCGATCAGGGCCGCGATGAGGCCGCCGTTCATCAGGAGCAACGTGCGCTGAAGGGCCGCAAAGCGATTCTCGAGCCCTTCGAAACGTTGGTCCACCGCGTCAAACCGCATGTCGATGTGCGTCTGCATCGCATCGAAGCGGGCATCTACTTGGTTAAACCGCGCGTCGACCCGGTCAAACCCTTTGTCTACCTTCTCGTTCAGGTCGTCGAGCCGCTCATCGGTCCACGCTTCTCTCATCGCCTGCATGGTGCCATGCTCGCAGACGGAACGTTGCGCATGGCGCGCGGAATCTAAATTCTTTGCAACGGCTTTCGTATTTCTTCTGGGACAGCCGACCGCCGTCGGCTGCTCAGGTCGCCCAGCCCCGCGAACGCTCCAACGCCCGGCGCCAGTTCGCCAGCAGCGACTCGCGCTCGTCCTCCCCCATGCGCGGCTCATAGCGCGCCGCCTCGCGCCACATCTCCCCTACCTGCTCGGTGCTCCAGCGACCGGTGGCGATCCCGGCCAAGTAGGCGGCCCCCAACGCGGTCGTCTCGGCGATCTCGGGGACGATCACCGGTGCACCCAGGACGTCCGCCTGGAACTGCATCAGCCAGCGGTTGACGACGGCGCCGCCGTCGGCCTTCAGCGCCTCGAGCCGGCGTCCCGAGGCCGCCTCCTCCGCCCGCACCGCATCGACCGTCTGGTAGGCGATCGCCTCCAGTGCCGCGCGGGCGAGGTGGGCGCGGCCGCTGCCCCGCGTCAGCCCGACGATCGTGCCGCGGGCGTAGGGGTCCCAGTGGGGCGAGCCGAGCCCGGTCAGCGCCGGGACGAAGTAGACGCCGTCGTTGCTCTCCAGCGAGGCGGCCAGCGCCTCGGTCTCCGCCGCCTCGTCGATCGCGCCGAGCCCGTCGCGCAGCCACTGCACGGCGGCGCCGGTGACGAAGATCGCGGCTTCCATCGCATAGGCGGGCGCCTCGCCGGTCGAGCAGGCCACCGTGGTCAGCAGCCCCTCGGCCGGCGGCGGCGCCTCGGCCCCGCTGTGCAGGAGGACGAAGCTGCCGGTTCCGTAGGTGTTCTTGGCGGTTCCCGCCGCGTGGCAGGCCTGGCCGAAGAGCGCCGCCTGCTGGTCGCCCGCGACACCCGCCACCGGCACGTCGCCGCCGAACTCCGACGTGGTGCCGACCACATGGGCCGAGGGCAGCGGCTCGGGCAGCCGCGCCGGATCGACGCCGAGCATCTCGCACAGCTCCTCGTCCCAGCGCAGGCGGTGGATGTCGAAGAGCAGCGTCCGCGAGGCGTTCGTGTAGTCGGTCGCGTGGCGGCCGGTCAGCTTGAAGAGGAGCCATGAGTCGACCGTGCCGAAGACGGCCCGCTCCATCCCCTCCGCGTTGCGCAACAGCCACTCGACCTTGGTGCCGCTGAAGTAGGGATCGAGGACGAGGCCCGTGCGCTCGCGGACCAGCGCCTCGCGCCCCGCCTCACGCAACTCGTCGCAGCGTGCCGCCGTGCGGCGGTCCTGCCAGACCAGCGCCCGGTGCAGCGGCTCGCCGCTCTCCGGGTCCCAGGCGACGACGGTCTCTCGCTGGTTGGTGATGCCGATCGCGTCCAGGTCCGCCCCGCCGATGTCGGCGTCGGCCAGCGCCCCGGCGCCGACGCGGCGCGTCGTCTCCCAGATCTCGCCCGCGTCGTGCTCGACCCAGCCCGGCCGCGGGAAGCGCTGATCGAACTCCGAGTAGGCCCGTCCGGCGATCCGCCCCTCCTCGTCGAAGACGAGGCAGGTCGTCCCGGTCGTCCCCTGGTCGATGGCGAGGATCACGGTCGTCTCAGCATGGCGGTTGTCTCGGCAACGCGACGGGTGTACCGTCGATGTGGGCAGGGGCTCATAACCTATGGAAGGAGCACCATGGCCGCAGCGGAAGTCAAGAACTTCGACTCTCCCGACGAGGTCCGCCAGTTCGAGGGCAAAGGACAGGCGGAGGTGGTCGAGCTCGCCGGCCATCAGGTCGGGAAGGGAACGTTCGAGCCCGGCTGGAAGTGGTCGGAGAACGTCAAGCCGATCGCCGGCACCGACTCGTGCCAGGTCGCCCATTTCGCCTACGTCATCTCCGGCAGCATGCGCGTGTACATGGACGACGGCACGGAGACCGAAGTCAGCGCCGGGGACGTGATGGCAGTCCCGCCCGGTCACGACGCCGAGGTCGTCGGCTCGGAGCCCTGCGTGATGGTCGACTTCGGCGAGATCGGCGACTACGCGAAGCGCGGCTGAGCCTCAGGCGGAGCGGCGGCGGGACCGGTAGACGCGCAGGAAGTCGGCGAGCTGGCGGCCGCGGTGGACGAAGCCGCCGAGGCTGCGGCCGGTGGCGCGGTGGGAGAGGTCGAGCTCGTACTCGCGCACGCGGAAGCCGCCGCGGACCGCGTCCACCGTCATCCCAATCTCCATCCCGTAGCCGCGGGCGAACGGCAGCGCCGCACGCAGCGCCTCGACCCGCAGCGCGCGCTGACCGGAGATCGGCGCCTCCGCCTCGAAACCGCAGAGGCGGCGGATCGCCCAGGCGGCGAAGCCCAGCGCAAGGCCGAAGCCGCCGCCGACGCGGCGGCTGAAGGCGGCGACCGCGTGGTCGCACTCGCCCCGCTCGACCGCCTCGACCAGCGGCGCGAGGCGGCCCGCCGAGTCGCCGAGGTCGCCGTCGCAGAGCAGGACGAAGCGCGGCGCCGGCGCCGCGCTCAGCGCCGCCTCGGCTGCGGCGGTGACGTTGGCGCCCTTGCCGTGCGGCCGACCGCGGCTGACGACCTGCGCCCCAGCGGCCATCGCCGCCTCGGCGGTGCCGTCGGTCGAGGCGTCGTCGGCTACCCAGAGCGCCGCCCCGGGCAGGGCGGCGCGCAGCGCCGCCAGCGTCGCCGCGATCCGGTCGGCCTCGTTGCGGGCGGCGACGATCACGGCGAGGGAGTCAGGGTCGGGCACGGCGGATATTGTCCCCGCGCATGTGGCACTCATGTCGGCCCCCCTTTCCGCCCCTGGTCGGCTGCGAACCGTCGCCTGGCTTTGTCCTCGGCCGCTCGCGTGCCGCCGGCACGCTTCGCTCCCTGCGTCCGCGCCATGCTCGGTTCTCGCTCGCCCAGGAACAGATAGGAGGACCGACATGAGCGCCGACATCGAGGCGCACATCACCGGCAACGTCTGGAAAGTCGAAGTCGCGGTAGGCGACAAGGTCGAAGACGGCGACACCGTCGTCATTCTCGAGTCGATGAAGATGGAGATCCCGGTCGAAGCCGAGGAGGACGGGACGGTGAGCGAGATCCGCTGCGCGGAGGGCCAGTCGGTGAGCGAAGGCGACGTCCTCGTGGTCCTCGAGTAGGCGAGGCGGCGTGAAGCAGGAGACCCTGGCCGGCGGCAAGCTGATCCTCGACTCGCCGGCCGAGGCGGTCGCCCGCATCCGCATCTCCAACCCGGAGCGCCGCAACGCGCTCGACCACGAGATCCTCGACGGCCTCGCCGAGCTGCTGCCGCAGCTCGACCGCGGGATCGAGACGCGCTGCGTGATGATCGTCGGCGCGCCGCCGGCCTTCTCGGCCGGCTACGACATCGCCTCGATCCCCGCCGCCAGCTTCGAGCAGGACGCCGAGGCCCTCGTCGCCCACCCGTTCCACGCCGCGATGGAGGCGCTCGCCGCGCACCCGTGGCCGACGGTGGCGGCGATCAACGGCCACTGCCTCGGCGGCGGCCTCGAGCTGGCGATCACCTGCGACCTGCGGATCTGCGCCGCCGGGGCGAAGCTCGGCATGCCGCCCGCCAAGCTCGGCCTCGTCTACGGCCACACCGGCCTGCGCAAGTTCCTCGACACGGTGGGCCTGCCGCGCACCAAGGAGCTCTTCCTGACCGGCCGCAACTTCGCGGCGGCGCGAGCCGAGGAAATCGGCCTCGTCCACGAGGTGGTGGCCGACGAGGCGCTGGAGGAGGCGGCGGTCGAGCTGGCCGCGGCGGTCGCCGCCAACGCGCCGCTTTCGATGCGCGGCAACAAGGAGGCGATCGAGACGCTCAACCGCAACCCGGTCCTGAGCGACGCACAGGAGCGCGAGCTGGTCGAGCTGCGCGAAGCATGCTTCGCCTCCGAGGACCTGCGCGAGGGCATCGTCGCCTTCGGCGAGAAGCGCAAGCCGCGCTGGCGGGGACGGTGAGCGCCCGCGCCCGCAAGCAACTCGCCGCCGCCGACCCGACGATGGCGGCGCTGATCGAGCGGCTCGGCCCGATCGACATCGCGACCCGTCTGAAACGGCGCAGCGAGGAACGGCCCGCCGACGCCTACGGCGCCCTGCTGCGGGCGATCGTCGGCCAGCAGCTTTCGACCAAAGCGGCGCGGACGATCTACCGGCGCGTCTGCGAGCTGTTCGGCGGCTCGACGCCCTCGCCGGAGCAGCTCCTGGAAGCGAGCGAGGAGGACCTGCGCGCCGCCGGCCTCTCCGGCCGCAAGGTCGAATACATCCGCGACCTCGCCTCGCATGTGCTAGACGGCGAGCTGGAGCTCGACCGCCTCACCGACCTCTCCGACGAGGAGGTGATCGAGGAGATCATCGCGGTGCGTGGGCTCGGTCAGTGGACCGCCGAGATGTTCCTGCTCTTCCACCTGGAGCGGCCCGACGTCCTATCCGGCGGCGACCTCGGCATCCGCAAAGCGATCCAGGTCGAGTACGAGCTGCCCGAGATGCCGACCCCGCAGCGAGTGCTCGAGATCGGCGAGCCGTGGCGACCGCACCGCAGCCTCGCCTCGCTCTATCTCTGGGAGTCGCTGGCGGCGGTCCCCGGCTAGCCGGCCCCGCCGAGCCGGTGGCGCAGCCGCAGGACGCGGCCAACCGAGACCTCGAAGGGCGCTCGCGAGAGGGCGTTGGAGCGCAGGCCGCGCAGCAGCGCCCCGCGGGCTCGCGCGGCGGCCCTCGGCTCGGTGAAGAGCAGCAGGTCCACCCCGGCTCGGGCGGCGGCCAGTCCCGCCTCTGCCGGACCGCCGAAGTCGCGCACCGCGACCGTCTCCAGCGCGTCGGTGATCGAGACGCCCTCGAAGCCGAGGCGGCCGCGCAGCTCGCCCCTGGCGACGGCGCGGCTGAAGGCCGCCGGCTGCGAGGAGAGGGCCGGATAGATCGCGGTGCTGAGCATGACCAGCTCGCCGCCGGCCGCGACGAAGCGGCGGTAGGGCGCCTCGTCGACGCGGCGCAGCGTCGCCTTCGAGAGGCCGACCCGTTCGACCGCGAAGTCGGTGTTGGCGCGGGCGGCGCCGAAGCCGGGGAAGTGCTTGGCGGTGGCGGCGACGCCCGCCTCTCGCAGGCCCTCCGCGAAGGGGATCGCGGTCGCCGCCACCGCCGCCGCGGTCGAGCCGAAGCCGCGTTCGGTGGCGGCGATCGTGCCGCCGGGACGGGCGACGTCGAGGACCGGGGCGAGATCGACGTTGACGCCGGCCCCGCCCAGGCTCTCGCCCGTCAGCCTCCCCTGCTCGCGGCTGTAGGCGGCGCCGCGGGCGCCCATCGCCGCCGCCGAGGCGTCGGGCGGGCCGTCGAGCCGCTTGACCAGGCCGCCCTCCTGGTCGGTCATCACCAGCAGCGGGTCGCGCAG
>DASWMG010000170.1:0-3405 GCA_036399875.1 Solirubrobacterales bacterium | reverse complement strand
CTTCAAGGGCGGGCGCGCAAAGCTCGAGCTGGCGCTCGCACGCGGCAAGGAGGGAAGGGACCGCCGGCGTGAAATAGCTGACCGTGACGTACGGCGTGAGGTCGAGCGCGAATTCAAGGGCCGGATGAGGTAGCTTCGAGGACGCATGGCTGACTTCGTCAGCGACAACATCGCTTACATCGTGGCGGGGCTCGCCGTCGCGATCCTCCTGCTCCTGCTCGCGATCGGGGCGAGGCGCCGGCGCGAGAAGGAAAAGGGTGCAAAGCCCGGTAAGGCGGCGCCCCCGAGTGGTACCGCCAAGGGCGACGCCGGCGCGACCCAGAAGATGCCGGCGCCCACTCCGCCGTCGCCGCCCGGCGGCGCGGCCCTGAACGCCAAGGAGAAGCGCAAGCAGGCGCGCGAGCAGCAGCGGGCCGCGCGCCTCGAACAGCGCAAGCGGCGCCAGGAAGAAGCGAAGCGCCGTCGCGAGGAACGGAGCAGGAAGCGGGCCGAACGACGCCGCAAGCCGGCGCCTGGGACGGCGCCCGCGCCTGGGGCGCCTGCGCCCAGCGGCGGCCGCCTCTCGGGGCGGAAGGCGAAGCGTCAGGCCGCCAAGGCAGAGCGCGAACTAGCCGCCGCGCGCGCTGCCCAGGAGCGCGCGCTGCTCGATCAGCAGACCGCGCAGCAGCAGGTCGGAGGGGTGACGCCAGCTCCGACGCAGGGCTTTCCTCCGCCTGCCCCGAGCTTCCCGCCCCCCGCGCCAGCGCAGCCGACGCCGCCTCCGCCGATCCCGGCGCAGGCGCCACCTGCACCGGCGCAGCACTTCCAGCAGAGCCAGGCGCCCGCCATGCCTCCGCCGCCTCCATCGGCGCCGCTGCCCGGCGTCGGCCAGTACGACCCCGCGAGCGCCCAACAGCGGGTCCACGACAAGGTGACCGAAATCCAGCGTGAGGAGGAGCGGATCCGGGCCGAGGCCGAGCGACGGATACAAGAGGCCGAACGGCTGCAGCGCGAAGCCGAGCAGCGGCAGGCGGTGGCTCAGGCGACTCAGGCGACGCAGAGCATGACGGCCGTTCCGCCGCTGCCGCAAACCGGCGCTTCCCCCACGACCGGCCTGGCGACGGCCGAACAGCGGCTGCAGCAGGAGCGCGAAGCGCAGGAGCGTTCGCTGGCGGAAGCGCAGGAGCGTCTGCGCCAGGTCGAAGAACGGACGAGGGCGGCCGAGCAGCGCGCCGCTGAGGCCGAGCGCCTTTCCAGGCTGAAGTCCGAAGAGGACGAGCGCGACCGGCGCCTGCGCGAGATCGAGGAGAGCGTCGCCAAGGCGGAGGAGCGCGCCCGGGAGGCGGAGCGACGGGCCGAAGCCGCCGAGCAGGCGATCCTGAGGGCGGTGGAGGAGCCAGGGCCGCAACCGCCGACGCCGAGCCCGCAGCCCCCGACGCCGTCGCCGGAGCCGCCGATCCCGGGGCCCAACCCCGCACCCCCGCCAGCGCCCGAGCCGCCGACGCCGAACCCACAGCCGCAACCGCAGCCGCCGAGCCCGCAGCCGCCGACGATGACCGGCACGGGCGGTGGCACGATCCAGCTCAACGACGTGAGCTTCGAGCAACTGCGCGCCCAGGGCCTCTCGGTCACGCAGGCGACCCGCCTCCTGGCTCACCGCGAGCGCGTCGGCAGCTTCCAGTCGGTCGACGAGCTCGACGAGATTCCCGGCCTGACGCGCGAGTTCGCCGAAGATTTGAAACGGCGCTCGAGCGTTTAGCCGGTCCCGGCAGGGGTTCCGCTTAACTTTTTTTGAATCTCCGCAGAGGCCGTCCGAGGGCCGCGCCGCAAAAAAAGTACAAGACGCTCCACCCCTACCGAGACCGGCTTTCCTCCTCGTAAGTCTCAAGCAGCTTCAGCCAGATCTCGTTGCGGGTGGGATAAGCAGCTAATGCATGGCGGAGCCTTGCCAGCGGGATTTCAGCCGTGATCGCGATCGTTGCCGCGTGGAGCATCTCGGCGGTCTCGAAGCCGGTGAAGGTGGCGCCGACGATGACGCCCCGGTCGGTGTCCACGACGAGGCGCGAGGTGCCCCCGGTGTCGCGCCCGTAGAAGCTGGCGCCCGCCGTCCCGTCGGTCGGAACGTCGACGGCGCGGGCGGCGATGCCGTCCTCTTCGGCTTCCGCCAGCGTCTTGCCCACCGCGGATACCTGCGGGTCGGTGAAGGTGACGCGCGGCGACCCGATCGCTTCGGCGACCGCCGCGACCGGGCGCCCGAGGACGTTCTCGGCGGCGACCCAGGCCTGGTACTTGCCCATGTGGGTGAGCAGCGCCCTGCCGTTGACGTCGCCGACGGCGTAGAGCCACTCGCGCCCGCCGACCCGCATCCGGTCGTCGGTCTCGAGGTATCCCCGCTCGCTTGACTCGACCCCCGCCGAGTCGAGGCCGATCCCTCCGGTTCGTGGCGCCCGGCCGACGGCAACTAGCAGCTCGGCCGCCTCGATTCGATCGCCGTCGCTGAGCTCGAGCCCGACCCCGCCGTCGGTCCGCCCGACCCGTTCCGCCCGCGTCCCGACGCGGACGTCGACGCCGTGACGTTCGCGGAGCGCGTCCGCGACCTGCTCGCCGGCGAAGGGCTCCTCGCGCGGCAGCAGCCGCTCCTCACCCTCGACCAGCGTTACCCGCGTCCCAAGGTCCGCCCAGGCCTGCGCCAGCTCGGTCCCGACCGGGCCGCCGCCCAGCACGGCCATGCTCTCGGGCACGTTGCGGGCGGTGGTCGCCTCGCGGTTGTTCCAGGTGCCGACCTCGTCCAGGCCGTCGATCGGCGGCATCGCGGCGCCGCTGCCGGTCGCCACGACGATCGCGCGGCGGGCGGTCAGCGTCTCGTCGCCGACCGTGACGCGGCGCTCGCCTTCGAGGCGGCCCTGGCCCCGGAACAGCTCGATGCCGCGTTCCTCCAGCCACGGCAGCTGCGCCGAGTCGTCGAGCTCGTGGATCACCTCGTCGCGACGGGCGAGCACGGCGGCCGCGTTCAGGTCAGCTCTGGCCGTCGCCTCGGCGACCCCGGGCACGCGCCGAGCCTCGTCCAGCAGCTCCCCCGGCCGCAGCAGGGCCTTGGAGGGCATGCAGGCGTAGTAGGAGCACTCGCCGCCGACCAGGTGCTGCTCCACGATCGCCACCGCGAGGCCGCCGTCGGCGAGCCGCCCGGCGCATACCTCGCCGGGAGCGCCGGCACCGATCACGATCGCGTCGAACTCGCGTCCGGCGTTCATCGAGAACCGCTTACCCCAGCGCGTACAATGGAATGCACATAGCACGGGGGCGACAGGCTTCGACCTGGTCGGTCCGTGCGAACGGTTGCAGGTCGAGGTTGTCGGAGGCCTCGTTAAACACCGACACCAACCAATACGTGCGGACCATGAGTTCGCCCTCGCCGCTTAGTTAGAT
>DASWMG010000169.1:0-3890 GCA_036399875.1 Solirubrobacterales bacterium | reverse complement strand
GACCGCGAGGATCGGGAAGGTGAGGAAGGTGACGAGGGCCAGCCCGGGGTCGAGCAGGAAGAGGATCACGACGACGCCGACCAGGGTTAGGCCGCTCGAGAAGAGGGTGACGACGCCGCTGGTGAGGAGCTGGTTGAGCGCCTCGATGTCGTTGGTGAGGCGGCTGATCAGGGCCCCCGGGCTGTTGCGGGTGAAGAACCCGATCGACATCCGCTGCAGGTGAGAGAAGACCCGCTCCCGCAGGTCCTGCAGGGCGCGGGTCCCCACCCAGCCGATCAGGTACGTCTGGGCGTACGTCGCGGCTGCGTAGAGGAGCGCCACGGCGACGAAGGCGACGACGATCACGGTCAGGGCGCCGCTGTCGCCCGCGAGGATGCCGGCGTCGATCGCCTGGCCGGCGAGGTAGGGCGGCGCCAGCGCGGCGCCGGTGGCCGCAAGGATCGCGATCACGGTCAGCGCGACCCGGCCGCGGTAAGGCCGCAGCAGGCCGGCCATCCAGCGCAGCTTGCGGCCGCGCTGGTCCTCGCCTCGCAGGAGCCGCCACAGCGCGCTCGCCCGCTCCGCGCTCATCACGACCGTTCGCGCTCCGCTCGCGGCGCGAAGAACCAGAGATGCACGCTTGCTCGCTCCGCGCTCACAGCCGCGCCAGCTCCTCGCGCTGCTCGAGGTCGCGCTGCAGGAAGACCGAGTCGGCGAGACCGTGCTCGGCGATCTCGCGGTAGAAGCCGCAGCCGGCCAGCAGCTCCTCGTGGGTGCCGCGGTCGACGATGCGGCCGGCGTCCATGACGACGATCTCGTCCGCGAGGGCGATCGTCGAGAGGCGGTGGGCGACGATAAACGTCGTCCGCCCGGCCATCGCCTCGCGCAGCCCCGCCTTGATCGCCGCCTCGGTGCGGGCGTCGACCGAGGACGTAGCGTCGTCGAGCACGAGCACGCGCGGATCGGCGACCAGCGCCCGGGCGATTGCGACCCGCTGCCGCTGTCCGCCCGAGAGCGTCCAGCCGCGCTCGCCCACCAGCGTCTCGTAGCCGGCGGGGAGGGCGCGGATGAACCCGTCCGCCTGGGCGCGCCGCGCCGCCGCTTCGACCTGCTCGCGGGTCGCGCCCGGGCGCGCATAGGCGATGTTCTCGGCGATGCTGGCGCTGAACAGGAAGCTCTCGTCGCCGACGAAGGCGACCTGCGAGCGCAGCGAGGTCAGCTCGACGGAACGGACGTCGGCCCCGTCGATCAGGACCGCTCCCTCGCTGGGGTCGTAGAGGCGGCCGATCAGGGCGACGAGGCTGGTCTTGCCCGAGCCGGAGGGGCCGACGAGCGCCACCGTACGGCCCGGCTCGACCGCCAGGTCGATTTCGCCGAGGGCCGGCTTGCTGCCGTCGTAGCGCAACGTCACGCCGCGCAGCTCGACCCTTCCTTTCCCGTCCGGCAGCGGCGGCGCTCCCGGCGGGCTTTCGATCCGCGGTTCGCGGTCGAGGATCTCGAAGAGGCGGTTGCCGGAGGCGATCGCACGCTGCGCCATGCCCATCGCCATGCCGAGCGTCCGCATCGGCCCGGCCAGCATCGCCAGGTAGGTGTAGAAGGCGGTGAAGTCGCCGAGGCTGAGGTTGCCGGCGATCACCTGTCGGCCGCCGATCAGCAGCACCAGCGCGATCCCGAGTTGGGGGAGGAGTCCCAGCAGCGGGGAGAAGAAGGCCTGCAGGCGGGTCGAGTAGATGCTCTGGTCGAAGACGCGGGCAACGGCGCGCTGGAAGCGGCGCAGCTGGTGCTCCTCGCGGGCGAACGCCTTGACGATTCGCACCCCGGAGACGCTCTCCTCCGCCTCGGCGGTCAGCTCGGCGAGCCGCTGCTGGACCTCCTGCACGGCCGGTCGGGAGAGACGGTTGTAGCGCGAGGCGGTGTAGACGACGAGCGGCACCGGGATCAGCGCCAGCAGCGCCAGCCAGGGCTCGATCGCGATCATCACGGCCCCGGCCAGGACGATCGTCAGCATGTTCTGGGTGAGGAAGATCAGGCCGTAGCCGAGGAAGAAGCGGATCGAGCTGAGGTCGACCGTCGCCCGCGACATCAGCTGCCCGGTCTGCTGGGAGTCGAAGAAGCCGAGCTCCAGCCGCTGCAGGTGGGCGTAGAACCGCTCACGGAGGTCGAACTCGACCGCGAGCGAGACGCGCCCGGCGACGATCCGCCGCACCATCGTCAGGCCGAGGCGCAGGACGCCGGCGCCGGCGATCGCCAAGGCCAGCGGCAGCAGGTCGGGACGCTCGCCGGCCTCGATCGCGTTGACGGCGCGTCCGATCAGCCAGGGGATGAGGACGGTCATCCCCATTGCCGCCCAGGCGAAGACGAGCGAGCCCCAGAGCTGGGGCCGATAGGGCCGCAGAAAGCTCAGCAGGCGGCGAAAGGTCCGCATCGAGCCACTATACAAAGTGAAGTAAAGGCCTCCGGCTGGTCGAGCGACCTGTTTTGGGAGGTGCTAGTCGAAAACCGCGGCCTTGGCGCTACTCACCTTGCCGCCCCTGCAGGGGTGGCCACCCTGGCCGGGGGGCGGCAGGATCTGGAAGTTGGTGACCGCGTGGTAGGGGGTGGGGGAGCCGTCGTTCTGAGCCAGGGTGATCACCAGCCGGTAAAAGCCAGCCGGCAGTTCGTGGTAGTAGATCTCCGGCCGCGTCGCGGGCGAGTAGCTGCCGCTGGCGCCGATCCGCTCGGCCAGCTCCCCGTTCGGCCCCGAGTAGCGCGGGAAGTCGAAGGAGGCGCCGACGAGGCGGCCGCGGCCCACCGGGCTCTCCTCGGCCCGTTTCAGCTTCACCGGGTCGACGCAGTCCGGGACGCGGTTGAGGGAGAAGCGCAGGTGTCCCTCGCCGAGCTGCGGTTCGCCGCCGAAGTTGCGCGGAGCGAGACGGAAGTCGTGGACCTTGACCTTGACGACCACCGCGCGGCTTTCCTGGCGAGCGCCGTTGCGGGGCGAGATCACCTCTACGGTCGGTTCGCCGGGTGCGGCCTGGCCGCCCGAGGCGTCCTCGTCGCCGTCGGTGGCGGCGATCCCGAGGCCCGCGCCCGCCACCGCCGCCAGGACTGCGAAGATGGCGATTCCCGGCCGCATGCGGCCCGGAAGATTACGCCCCGCAGCCCCACCACCCCGTCGAGATGACCCCGGCCACCGAGCTCGCCTACAGGATCGGCGCCGCCGCCCGCCGCCCCGCGAGCTGGCTGCAGTTGCTCAAGTTCGGCCTGGTCGGCTGCTCCGGCTACGTGATCAATCTCGCCGTCTTCGCCGTCCTCGCCGACAACCTCGCGCTGCACCACTCGTTCGCCGCGGTCGGCGCCTTCTGCGTGGCGGTCTCGAACAACTTCCTCTGGAACCGCCATTGGACCTTCGACGCGGGCGAGGAGCGGGCCACCTTCCAGGCCGTTCGCTTTCTCGTTGTCAGCGTCGCCTCCCTGGTCGTCAACCTGGCGGTTCTGGAGGCACTGGTTGCAGGCGACGTCGGGACCCTCCTCGCCCAGGCGATCGCGGTCGCGGTCGCGATGCCGTTCAACTTCGTCGGCAACAAGCTCTGGACCTTCGCCGGCTGAGCCCCCCTCGGGCGCCGAGCTCCTTCTACCAGTCTCGCTCGAGCCAGCGGCACAGCTCCGGCAGCCGCGCCCGCAGATCCGGTTCCGGCGAGTCGAGCTCGCGCAGGGCGACCTGGATCGCCGCGCCGACGGCCAGTGTCGTCTCCTCGCCCCCGCCCAGGCAGGCCTCCAGCTCACCGAGGGCGGCGGGGTCGGCTCGAAGGTCGCTGAGGGCCGAGCGGGCGGCGGCGGGATCGGTCTCGGCGTGGGCAATCGCCGCCTCCAGCCCTGCTCGGACCCGGCCCTCGGGCGGTGCCTCCTCCACGGCGGCGATCGCCCGCTCA
>DASWMG010000168.1:0-4414 GCA_036399875.1 Solirubrobacterales bacterium | reverse complement strand
CGCTCGGCGCCGCCGCGGACAGCCCCCAGCGCCGCCTCGCGCTCGGACTCGGCGGCCGCCTCGGAACGCGCCCGGGCGAGGCCCTCGCCCGCGCCCCTGAGGCCGGTCTCGACCTCGGTCAGCTCCTCCTCCAGCTTGCTCGCCCGCTCGCCGGGCGCGGCGCCCGTCCCCAGGTCTAGGGTCAGCGGCCCGAACTCGGCGCGCAGCTTCTCCAGCGAGGCGGTGAGGGTGATCTCGCGCTCCGAGAGGCTCGCCGCCCGCACCGCGATCCGCTGCTGGTCTCCGCGCAGCTTGGTCAGGACGCCCCAGGCCTGGGTGCGCTCGCGGTCGCGCGCGGCGAAGCGCTCCTCGGCGGCGCGCCGCCGCTCGCTGACCTCGGCCAGGCGCTGCTCCAGCTTCGCCCGCTCGGCCCGCGCCGCCTCGGCGACGCGCTGCGCCGCCTCGGCCCTGTCGGCGCCGAAGCGCAGTTCCTCGGCGACGAGGCGGCCGCGCAGCTCCAGCTCCTGGCGCTCGATCCGCGCCCCCAGCTCGGCCGCTTCGGCCTGGCGCTTCAGCGGCCGCAGCCGCGCCCGCGCCTCACGCTCGACGTCGAGCGCCCGGTCGAGGTTGTCGCGCGCGGTCCGCAGCTTCAGCTCGGCGCGGCGTCGCCGTTTGCGGTGCTTGCCGAGCCCGGCCGCCTCCTCGACCAGCATCCGCCGCTCGCGCGGCTTGGAGTGGACGATCGACTCGACCCGGCCCTGGCTGATCACCGAGTGCATCTCGCGGCCGAGGTTGGTGTCGGAGAGCACCTCGACGACATCGACGAGGCGGCAGCGGGCACCGTTCAGCCGGTAGCCGCCGTCGCCGGAGCGGTCGAGGCGGCGCTGGACCGAGATCTCGGAGAGCTCCGTGGCGGCGCGCCCCTCGCCGTTGTCGATCGTCACCTCGACCTCGGCTGTGCGGCGCTGGCCGACGCCCTTGCCGCCGGCCGAGATCACGTCCTGCATGGAGGCCCCGCGGATCGCGCCGGGACTCTGCTCGCCGAGCGCCCAGAGCACCGCATCGGTGATGTTGCTCTTGCCGGAGCCGTTGGGGCCGACGATGACGCTGACGCCTGGGGAGAACTCCAGGCGCGTGCGCTCGGGGAACGACTTGAACCCCTTCATCTCGATCGACTTCAGATACATCGCTGCTCCTCGGCTCCCCGATCCTGGGTGGTCGGCCCTAAGGCTTTCGTGCGAGTCGGACGCTTTGGCATCTCAGTCGCCGAGCCGCTCCAGAGCCCGCTCGGCCGCCATCTGCTCGGCTGCCTTCTTGCTGCGGCCCTCCCCCCTGCCGATCGCCTCCGCATCCACGATCGCCTCGACCTCGAACGTCCGCTCGTGGGCGGGGCCCGATTCGGCGACCACCTCGTAGCTTACGCGCGCCTTGCGGCGGGCCAGCAGCTCCTGCAGCGTCGACTTGGCGTCGATCCGCTCCTGAGTGGCGCGCTCGATCTGCTCGGCGAACGCGGCGGCGACCGCGGTCGCGGTGCGCTCGAAGCCGAAGGCCAGGAAGCAGGCGCCGATCAACGCCTCGGTCGCCTCGGGCAGCGGCCGCGAGCCAGCGAGGAGCGTCTCGGCCGGAATCGCGTCCTCCGCCGTGGGCTGCGCCTCGCTCAGCATCGCGGGGACGCCGAGCGCGGCGCCGACCTCGGCGCAGGAGACGCCGCTGACGGCGTGGTTGTGGATCTTGGTGAGGCCGCCGGCGTCCTCCTCGGCGAAGCGGTCGTGCAACTCGGCGGCGACGGCTAGCGCCAGGACGCTGTCGCCGAGGTAGGCGAGGCGCTCGTAGGAGTCGGCGCCGTCGGTCCAGGAAGAGTGTGTGAGCGCCCGGTTGCGCAGGTCGTCGGGAAGCTCCTCGATCAGGTCCGCGAGAGGGGCGACGCTGGCGCTCACGCCGGCGCGTGCTCCAGCACGAACGAGACGGCGTCGCCGACCGTCGCGATCTCGGCTGCCTGTTGCTCGGACACCTTGATCCCGTAACGGTCCTCCAGCTCCATCACCAACTCGTAGAGGTCGAGCGAATCGGCCTCGAGGTCCTCCTTGAAGCGGGTCCCCTCGTCGATCTTCCCGCGATCGACTTCCAGCTCCTCGGCGAGGTGGTCGCGGACCAGGGTGAGCACGTCCTCGCGGGTCATTCGCCTCGCATCATTCCATCTGGCCCCGCGGCCCGCAGCAGCTCGGCGGTGCGGCGGACCGCTTCGGTCTCGACGCAGCGGGCCGCCAGCCGGATCGCGTTCGCGATCCCCTCGGCGCCGGCGCTGCCGTGGCCAACCACAGCTACGCCGCGGAGGCCGAGCAGGATCGCGCCGCCGGTCGTGTCCGGGCGCAGCTCGCGCCGCACGCCGCCCAGCGCCGGTCGCATCAGTAGGCCGCCGACCAGCGAGATCGGGTTGGAGCGCGCCGCGCCCCCGATCGCCCCGGCGACGGCCCGCGCCGTGCCCTCCATCAGCTTCAGGGAGACGTTGCCGGTGAAGCCGTCGGTGACGACGACGTCGGCCGCGCCGACCGGCAGGTCGCGCCCCTCGACGTTGCCGATGAAGTCGATGCCGCTCGATTCGGTGAGCAGCGCGTGCGCCTCGACCACCTCCGGGCGGCCCTTGCCGGACTCCTCGCCGACGGTGAGCAGAGCGACGCGCGGCGCCTCGACTCCGAGCACGGCCTCGCTGAAGGCGGCGCCGAGGAAGGCGAACTGGACCAGATGCTGGGGACGCACCTCGACGTTGGCGCCGACGTCGAGGAAGAGCACCGGCTTGCCGGGCACCGGCAGTTGGACCGCGAGCGCCGGGCGCTGGACGCCGCGCATGCGCCGCAGGCCGAAGGTCGCCGCCGCCATCGTCGCCCCGGTCGAGCCGTGGCTGACCATCGCGTCGGCGGCGTCCTCGGCGACGTCGCGCGCCGCCAGGACGACCGAGGCCTCCTGCTTGGCACGCACGGCCGGCACCGGGTCCTCCTCGTTGGAGATCCACTCCTCGGTCGCGAGGACTTCGACGTTCTCCTCGCCGTCGAGGCCGAGCTCGTCGGGCGGTCCGAAGACGCGCACCCGGATGCCGTCGTCTGCGGCGCGGCGGGCGCCCTCGGCCAGCTCCTCGAAACCCTGCTCGGCGCCGAAGCCGTCCAGCGCCACCGTGATCCCGCCCGCGGCGGCCACCGGCTATTCGGCTTGGCTGTCGGTGCCGGCGGTCGGGTCGATCACTTTGTGCTCGACCACCTCGCGGCCCTTGTAGGTGCCGCAAACCGGGCAGACCCGGTGCGGGCGCCGCGGGCTGTGACATTTCGGGCAACGGTTCAAAGTCGCCTCGCCTGCCTTGTGCTGGGCGCGCCGCTTGTCCCTGCGCGCGCTCGACGTTCTCTTCTTCGGGACGGCCATCGGTCGCGGAATGGTAGCGGTGCGCTCAGTACGTCGCCCGCACGACCCCTAGGCCGTCGCCCCGCCAGGTCACCTCGCCGTCGGCCCAGGCGGCAAGCTGCTCCAGCCGATCGCCCTCGAAGACGTCGCCGATGACGAGGGAGCGCGAGTGCTCGCGGACGCGGCGCACGAGGCGTTTCCGCTGCTCGTCGTCGAGCTCGTTGACAGAGAGGACGGAGATGACGAGGTCCCAAGGACCGTCGGGCAGCGGGTCCTCCATGCGGGCGAGCTGCACGTCGTCGTAGGTCTGGCGGGCGCGGAAGACCATGTCGGGGCTGGAGTCGAGCCCGATCACCCAGGCGTCGGGATAGGCCTCGATCAGGCGCCGGGTCGTCTCGCCGGTGCCCATGCCGAGCTCCAGCACCCGCTCGGGCGGGAACGGGACGGCCGCGATCGCCTCTTCCTGCAACTCGTCGTAGCGCGGGATCCGGGCGCGGATCCGCTGCAGGTACTCGTCGGGGGTCCAGTCGAAGTCGCTCATTCCGTACTCTCGGTCGAGGTGCCATCGTAGTCCGGCCGAGGGGAGGATCGACCATGGCGAAGCAGCCGACGACCACGACCATCGACTTGGGGCGGCTCTCGCTTGCCTTCGGCGAGGGCGCCCGGCTCGATTTCGGCGTCTGGCTGGAGCCGCTGGAGCTGGGCGGCCAGACCTACGCGCCGGCGAGCGAGCAGGTCGAGGCGCGGCTCGACGTCTCGCGGCCGACCAACGGCTACGCCTTCCGCCTGCGCTTCCCGCTGCGAGTCGAGGGTCCCTGCATGCGCTGCCTGGAGCCGGCGACGATCGAGCGCGAGGTCGACGCCCGTGAGGTAGACCAGGCCGGCACCGACGACGAGGAGCTGCGCAGCCCCTACGTGGTCGAAGACGACCTCGCGATCGGGCACTGGGCCCACGACGCCGCGGTCCTCGCCCTGCCGGCGCAGATCCTCTGCCGTCCCGACTGCGCCGGCCTCTGCCCCGTCTGCGGCGAGTCGCTCAACGACG
>DASWMG010000167.1:0-5820 GCA_036399875.1 Solirubrobacterales bacterium | reverse complement strand
CTGGGAGCTACGTCTTCAAACCGCGCGACATCCCGCACACCTTCTGGAACGCGGGCCCGGAGCCGGCCCATCTCGTCGAGCTGATCTGGCCGAGCGGGTTCGAGCGCTTCTTCGCGGAGCTGGGCGAGCTCGCCACGACCTGCCCGCCGGAGGAATTCCCCGAGCGGCGGGCGGAGCTGGCGCGCACCTACGACCACCACTTCGTTCACCCGGAGTGGGTTCCCGAGCTGCGGGAGAAGTACGGCTTGCGGCTGATCGGCGAGGAGTAGGTCCGCGGATCACGAGGGCGGTGCGGTCGGGGTCGCCTCGGCGGCCTCGACCGGGGGCCGAGCGCTCCGGCCTACTCGCCGAGGCTGTAGGCGACCAGTTCCGGCACCTGGCCTTCGCCGCTGAGCAGGCCCGCGCCGGCGATGAGGGTGTCGCCGTCGGCCATGACGCCGGCGTTGGTGCCGGCCGGCAGGGATTCGCGCCAGGCCGGGCGGCCGGAGGAGGTGTCGAAGCCGTGGACTTTGCCGTCCCCGGTGGTGACGAAGACGAGGTCGTTGACGACCGTGGCCGCTCCGTAGGCCGGGGCGGTGGGGAATTTGTGTTTCCACTGGATCTGGCCGGTGGCGACGTCGAGGGCGACGATTTCGCCGCTTGGGGCGACGGTGCCACCCTGACCGGTTTCAGAGCCGGAGACCGCTTCCGCCGGGCCGTTGACGACCGGCACGAAGACGTTGGTGCCGTCGGTCGCGCCCGGGGCGATCACGCCGCCCAGCACGCCCGGATAGACCGTGCCTTTCTTGATCTTGTCGTATTCGCCGCGCATCGCGTAGAGGCCGTCCTGGTCGTGGCCGTTGTGGGTGCCGACCGGCTGTTTCCAGGCCAGCTTGCCATTCTTGGCGTCGACCGCGACCACGTAGCCGACCTTGCCCGGCGCGATCACCAGTTCCTTGCCTTTCGACTTGACCAGCATCGCCGGCCCCTGCAGGTCCCAGTCGTAGATGTCGTGCGGGTTGAGCTGGTAGTACCACTCCATCTTGCCCGTCTTGGCGTTCAGCTTGACGATCGAGTTGGTGTAGAGGTTCGGCCCGGGCCGGCTCTCGCCGTAGGGCTTCTGCGGCGTGCCCGGGAACGGCGCCGGGTTGCCCACCCCGAAGTACATGAATCCCTTGTCGTCGAAGGCGGGCGTGTACCAGAGGCCGCCGCCCGAGTTCGTTTTCGGGTCGCCCCAGAGGTTCTTCGGCACCGTGTCCCAACTCCACAGTTTTTTGCCGGTTTTGCCGTCCAGCGCCCAGAGGATCCCGACCGCGCCGCCTTCGTAGAGCGAGCCGGCGTTGACCGGGGTGGTGGAGACGTAGACGGTGCCGTCGTTGTAGCCCGGCGCCAGGTTGATTCCCTCCTGGGCGTTGCGGACCAGGGGCACCGACCACAGCTCTTTGCCGGTTTTCTGGTCGAGCGCGAAGGCGGCCGAGGCGGTCGCCCCGTAGACGCGACCGTCGGCGACGGTGACGCCGTTGGGCCCGAGCGTCGCCTCTTCGTAGCTTTTCGTCCACAGCACCTCGCCGCTCTCCTGGTCGATCGCCTGGACGTTCGAGCCGAGGTCCTGGATGTAGACGACGCCCTTGTCCATCACCGGCGAGGAGGCGAAGCTGCCAAACGAGCCTTCGCCCGCGAACGGGGCGGTCCAGGCGACTTCCAGCTCTTTGACGTTGGTCGTTTTGATCTGGCCGCCGACGTCGCGCGTGTTGGCCAGGTCGGCATTCGGATAGCCGCTGCCGGTCAGGCTCGCTTCGCTGCCGCCGTCGTCATCGCCGCCGCCCCCGCAGGCGGAAAGGAGGAGGGCGCTCAGCCCGATCACGGTCAGCGACAGGACGACGCGGGCCGCTGCCCGTCCCTGCCCCGACACCGTTTTGAGCCTCTCCCACACGGCGAAGCGACCCTATGCCAAAGCTCAGAAGAAGTCAAGCAATCTGCTGTTTCCTCGCCAATGCGGGGAAATCGGGGACGCTGAACGGTTGCAGGACGCGGTTGGAGAGCAACCCCAGCGCGCCCAGGTTCGCGAAGCCCGGCCCCTGGCTCAACCCCGCCAGGCCGGGGATTTGCAGCCGCGGCTCCATTCCCTTCAGCTCCAGGTTGCGCCCGATCGGCACTTCGGCTCCGGGCGGGGCGTCCCAGAGCTTGCCGACCCGCTCCTCGATCCGCTCCCGTACCTCGTCGGGGAAGAGCGTGCGCAGTTGCGCCAGCAGGTCGAAGCCGGTGCAGTTGACGACGTAGTCGTGCTCGGCCGAGGTCGGCCCTTCGGCCGCCACGTACTCGATCCGCACCCGCTCGCCGCCGCCCGCGGCGCCGACGTCGCCGACCCGGCCTTTGACGAAGCGGACCCGGTCGTCGTAGCTGATCGCGGCCAGGCTCGGCGGGTCAAAGACGCCGCGGTCGCTGTGCTTGACGAAGTCGCGCCGCGTCTGGATGTCGAGCGCCTCCCATTCGATTTCGTCGGGGTTCGAGAAGACGCGGTTCTCGAGGAAGCTCTCGCCGCGGCTCATGGGCAGCATCGGCGTGTAGATCGTGTAGCGCGCCTTGGGGCGGAAGCCGCGCAGGAACATCACGCAGCTGAGGGCACTCTCGCCGCCGCCGACCACGGCCACGTCGACGGGCTCCTCGCTCGGCAGCGTCGCGAACTCGCCGCGCTTGCTGTCGCAGTGGAAGACGCGCCCGGCGATCTCCGGCTCGTGGGGGAAGGCGCGGTGGACGCCCGGGCCCGTCAGGACCAGCCCGCCCGCGGCGTAGCGCGAGGAGCCCGACTTCCCGGCGACGTCCACGACCCAGCGCTCGCCCGCCTCGTCGAGCGAGACCTCGGTCACCGTCCCCTCGACGTGGTCGATCCCCTCGGTCGCCCGCGAGAGGACCCAGGTCAGGTACTCGCCGTAGTCGCGGTGGCGCACAGAGGGCGCGCCGGCGTCGATCCAGCGCGCGTAGCGCCGCTTGGCGACCATATAGCGCTGCCAGGTGAAGGCCATCACCTGCTCGTCGATCGCTTCGCCTGCCTCGCCGAACTCGCGCCAGCTCTGGTACGGGAAGCCGATGTCCTTGATCGGCGTCACCGCCAGCGGCTCCTCGCCGGAGGTCATCCCGTTGCGCCCCTTCCACGAGGCGGCGACCTCGGTGCCCTCGACGATCCGCACCGTGATCGGGCCCAGCCCGAGCGTGTTGATCGCGTGGACCTTGGCCGAGATTCCGGCGGCCTTGGCGCCGGCGCCGACTATGAGTAGATCGGTTTCCTCTGCCATTGCTCCTCCACGCGCGCCCGCGGCTCGGCGATCACGCGCGCTCGTTTGTCGGGACTGAAGGAGATCGCGCTGCGGGTCACGTGCTCGGAGCCGCCCTCGACCGGGGACAGCTCGACCTCGCTGAGCACCGTGCGCACGACGCGCTTCATCTCCAGTTCGGCGTAGCTCGCCGCCAGACAGCGGCGCACCCCGCCGCCGAAGGGGATCCAGGTGTAGGTGCCGGGCGGCTTCTCGAGGAAGCGCTCGGGAATGAAGCTGCGCGGGTGGGGATAGACCTTCTCGTCGCGGTGGATCAGATAGACGCAGGGCGCCACCGTCGTCCCCGGCGGCAACACGTAGCCGCCCAGTTCCATCGGCTCGAGCAGCTTGCGGGCGACGACCGGCACCGGCGGGCAGAGCCGCAGCGTCTCCTGGATGACCGCGTCGAGGTAGGCGGTGCTCTCGCCGGCGTCGACCTCCTCGCGCAGGCGGTCCAGCTTGTCGGGGTGGCGCAGCAGCCGCTCGAACGCCCAGGCCAGCGAGGAGGAGGTCGGGCCGTCGGTGAGCAGGGTCAGCATTTCGTCGCGCAGATCCTTGTCGCTGAGCGGCGAGCCGTCCTCGTAGCGGGCGTCGATCAGCAGCGAGACGAGGTCCTTGGGCCCGTCGTCGCCGAGCCGCCGGCGCCGTTCGATCTCGCCCATCACCGCCCGCTCGACCGGCTCCATCGCTTCGCGGAAACCGCGGCTGCGGGCGATCCAGCCGGCGCCGAGCGCCGCCATCCGGCTCAGCCGCGCCGGCTCGTTGAGCGCCTCGGTCAGTCCGGTCAGCGCCCGGCGGATCGGCTCCAGGTGCGGGCCGTCCTCGAAGCCGAAGACGGTGCGAACAATCACCTCCTGCGTGATCGCCTGCATGCGGGGCCAGAGCTCGAACGGCTCGCCGGTCGGCCAGCTCCGCACCGCGTTGCGGCAGACCTCCGCCATCATCTCGACGTCGCCGTCGGCGCGCTCGCGGTGGAAGGGCGGCAGCATCATCCGCCGTCGCTGCATGTGGTCGGGCTCGTTCAGCAGCATCACCGAGCGCGGGCCGAGCACCGGCAGCAGCAGCGGGTTCTGCAGCGCCACCGCCATGCTGGCGGCCGGCGCGGTGAAGACCCGTTTAACGTCGTCGGGGTCGCAGATGAAGACCCAGGTGCCGGAGTGGAGGATGCGCATCGTGAAGATGTCGCCGTAGCGCTCGCGGCAGCGCTGCATCATCGGGAAGGGACGCTTGGCCCAGCCGATCGCCTGCAGGGCGCTCGGCATCCGCGGGCCGGGCGGCAGCTCGCGCCGGCCGAGGGCGACCCGCTGCGCGTCGCCGGAGGCGTTGGTCTCGGCGCTCATTCGGAGCCCGCCTCCTCCAGCTTGGCCATCAGCTTGTCCTCCTCCTTGCACGTCGCCGCGATCAGGAGGTCGAAGAGGTCGGCGACGAACTCCTCCGGCAGGTCGACCTCGGCGCCGCGGGCCAGGTAGCGCGCCCGCACCTCCGCGACCCGGTCGGGCTGCATCATCGGGATGTCCTCGGCGTGCTTGTAGAGGGCGATCTCGCGGCAGACCTCGAAGCGCTCGCCGAGCAGGCGGGCGATCTCGTCGTCGAGCCGGTCGAGGCGACGGCGGTAGGGCTCGAGGCCGTTCTGGCTCACGCGACGCTCCCCGAGAGGCGGCTCTCCTCGAGCTTGCCGTCGAGCAGGCCGGCGGCGAAGGCGTAGCTGCACGCCGAGAGGGTCGAGAGGGCATAGCCGCCCTCCTGGATCACGCAGACCGGCCGCTCAGCGCCGGCCAGCAGGCGCCCGATCTGGGCGAAGATCGGCGGCGCGAAGTCCCAGCTTCCGTGCGGGTCGCCCTTAACCGTGTCGTAGCCGAGCGAGACGACCAGGGTGGAGGAGGTGGCGGCGAGCATCGCCAGCGAGCGCTCCACCGCCTCCAGGTACTCCTCGGCATCGGGGGAGCCGTCGAACTCGACGACGTGTTCGCGCTCGCTGCTCGGCTTGACCGTCTGCGCCGCCACGTTGGTGACCGGCCAGGCGTGCAGCGAGTGCAGCCGGGCGTCGGGCATCGAGGCGACGATCGCCGCCGTCCCGTTGGGGTAGTGCAGGTCGAGGTCGATGATGCCGACCGGTCCGGCGCCGGCCTCGCAGAGGGTCCAGGTCGCCGCCGCCGCGGTGTTGAGGTAGCAGTAGCCGGCGCACCAGCCCGGGCCGGCGTGGTGGCCGGGCGGGCGGCAGAGCGCGTAGGTGAAGCCGGCGCCGTCGGCGAGCCGCCGCGCAGCCGTGATCGCGGTGCGGATGCCCTCGCGGGCGGCGGCGACGAGCGCCGCGTTGACGGGGATGTCGGGCGGCAGCCCCGGCGCCGCCAGCTCGGGGATGACGACCGGCTCGGCGGAGTCGACCCCCTCCAGCGTCTCCAGATAGTCGGGGTCGTGCAACTCGCCGAGCGCCCGCTCGACCTCCTCGTCGGCCATCCATGCCTCGAGCTGCGCCGGGTCGAGGCCGACGTCGCGGGCCGCACTCTCGCGCGTCGAGCGGTCCTCGAGC
>DASWMG010000166.1:0-2544 GCA_036399875.1 Solirubrobacterales bacterium | reverse complement strand
GTCGAAGCGCTCGGGCAAACGGCTCGCGGTGACGCTCGAGCCGTTCACGCGACTCGACGCCGACGTCGCAGACGCGCTCGCCGCCGAGGTCGAGGACGTCGCCCGCTTCGAGGGCGTGACCGCTACGATCCCGCGCCGATGAACGACCAAGAACACCAACTCGTCACCGATCAGGCAGAGCGCGAGGCCTCGGGCGCCCACGCATACGGCCGCTACCTCGAGGAATTCGAGGTCGGTGCGGTCTACAAGCACTGGCCCGCCAAGACCGTGACCGAGGCCGACGATCACCTCTTCTGCCTGATCACGATGAATCACCACCCGCTCCACATCAACGACGTCTACGCCAAGGGGTCCCAGCAGGGCCGCAACGTCGTCGTCGGCCCGCTCGTCTACTCCCTGGCGCTCGGCATGTCGGTCTCCGACGTCTCGGGCAAGGCGATCGCCAACCTCGCCACCGAAGACCTCAGCCACCCCAACCCGGTCTTCCACGGCGACACGCTCTTCTGCGAGACCGAGGTACTCGACGTCAAGCCCTCCTCCTCGAAACCCGACCGCGGCGTGGTCAAGGTCCACACCCGCGTCCTCAACCAGGACGGCGTCCTCGTCGCCGAGTTCAAGCGCCTGGTCCTGGTTCCGCGACGGGAGCCCGCCGCCTGATGACGCAGGCTTGCGGCAGGCGGCGGCGAAGGAGACTCGGATGACGACCACCGAGGGCGCACTCGAGTACGCGGCGCGCGTTCTGCGGCGCCGCAAGCTGGTCTTCCTGGTCGCGCTGATCAGCGTGCCGCTCGCCGCCTACCTGTTCTCCTCAGCGCAGGAGGAGAAGTACACGGCGACCGCGACCTTGCTCTTCGAAAGCCCTGAAGAAAGTTTCGAACAAAGCCGCGAAGCGGCCACCAACGAGGCCCTGGCCGAACTGCCGGCCGTCGCCGTGCTGACCGCGGAAGCGCTCGACGACGGCACCACGCCGATGGAAGTCCTCGACGCCGTCAGCGCCAGCACGGCCAACGAAATGGCCAACCTGACCTCGATCGAGGCGGAGACCACCTCGCCTGAGCTTTCCGCCCGCATCGCCAACGCCTACGCGGAGGCATACATCGGCTTCCGCCGCGAGGCCGATCAGGCGCAGGTGACCAAAGCGGTCGCCCTGGTCGAACGCAGGCTCGAAGAGCTTCCGCCCGAAAAAGCGGCTGGCCCACAGGGGGAAGCGCTGCGCGAAAAGCTCAACGAGTTGGAAGTGGAAAGGGCGCTCAAAACCGGCCGCACCGACCTGGTCCAGCCCGCCGGCGTGCCATCCGAGCCGTCCTCGCCCGACACGAGTCGCAACGTCCTGGTCGGGCTCGTGCTCGGCGCCCTGCTCGGCTTCGCCCTGGCGGCGCTGCTGGAGCGGGTGGACCGCCGCGTCCGCACCGCCGACGAGCTCGAGAGGCTCTTCGAGTTGCCGATCCTGGCCCGAATTCCGCGCAGCCGCGCCCTCGCCGGTGGCTCCCTCTCCGAGATGCTGCAGGCGCCCGAGGCGGAGGCGTTCAGGAACTTACGCACGAATCTGCACTACTTCAACGTCGACCGCGAGCTCGACTCGATCATGATCGCCAGCCCCGAGCCGGCCGACGGCAAGTCGACCGTGGCTCGTGGCCTGGCCGGCGCGATGGCCGAGATGGGCGAAAGCGTCGTCTTGGTCGAGGCGGACCTCCGCAAGGAGGGCGGTTACCGCCACGGCCGCCGCGAGCCCGAGGGCCTGACGAGCGTGCTCACCGGCGGCTCGCTCGACAAAGCCCTGATTCAGGTGGCCGTCTCGCCGGTTGGGTCGGCGGAGGCGCGAACGCTGAGCGTCCTGCCGAGCGGCTCGGTTCCGCCCAACCCGACCGCGCTGCTCGAGAGCGACGCGATGGGCGATCTGATGAAAGAGCTGACCGAGCGCTTCGACGTCGTCCTGATCGACACGCCGGCGCTGGGCACGGTCAGCGATGCGCTGATCCTGGCGCCGCTGGTCACGCAGGTGGTGGCCGTCGGCGGCGTCAGCACGACCAGCCGCGATGGCGTCCGCAACTTCATCAAACAGTTCGCGCTGACCAAGAAACAGCCGAGCGGCCTGATCGTGACGATGACCGACTCCGATCGCAGCCAGTACGCGTACTACAGCCGACCCAAATCGCTGCTGGGTCGCTGAGCGCCCGGCGGCTCGCGCGTCGTCACCTTCTCGCCAGCAGCAGCGGCGGCGCCGATCAGCATCCAGATCATCGCCTGCTGCTGGGTGATGAAGGCGACGAAGAAGAGCGCCACCATGCAGGTGAAGGCGACGATCGGCAGGATCGTCAGGGCGGCGGTGCGCTGCCTGTAGAGGCGCCAGGTGAGGATCAGCAGCGCCACCGCGACCGCGACCAGGGCGGCGGTCGGGATCAGGCCCCAGGTGTCGGCGAGGATGATGTAGGCGTTGTCGGTGGCGGTGCCGCCGCTGACCGCAGGGGTCACGAGGTTTATCGGGTTGCCCCAGAGGTGGAGGACCCCCGGCTCGAGCGCCCGGTTGAGCAGCGCCTCGCGGTA
>DASWMG010000165.1:0-11513 GCA_036399875.1 Solirubrobacterales bacterium | reverse complement strand
CGAGGCGATCAACCGCACCGTCCACGGCGTCCTCCACTTCGGCTGGGTCGCCGGCGAGGGCGGCGTCCACCGCGGCCAGATGGCGATCTACGTCAAGCGCAACGGCCTGCTCGGCACGGCCTACATGGCGGCGATCGCGCCCTTCCGCCACGCGGTCGTCTACCCGCGGATCATGCGCGAGCTGGAGCGCGAGTGGTCGGGGCGCCCCGACGGGTCCTGAAGGGGACGCGCCGCTCGCCAATAGGCTGTTCGGCGTGCAACCCGCGGCGCCACCAGCCGGCCAGCGCGAGCCGCTGAGAACGGGGCTGCGGATCCTCCTCACCGCGCTCGGCGCGGTCGCCCTGGTTGCCGGCCTCTACACGGTGCTGACCGGCAACGGCGGGATGCCCGGCGACAGCCGCGCCAGCGCCAACGTCGAGAGCGAGCTGCGCTTCTACTCGGCCTTCTGGGCCGGCTTCGGCGCCCTCGCGCTCTACGCGTCCCGCCGCCCCGAGCGAGAGGCGGCGCTGCTGAGGGGCCTGGCGCTCTTTCTCTTCCTCGGCGGCGTCGCGCGCGTCCTCGCCTGGCTGGCGTCCTCCCGCCCGGACAGCCCTTACCTCGTCCTGATGGGGCTCGAGCTGACCCTGCCGCTCTTCCTCGTCTGGGCGCAATCGCGGGTAGGGAGCCGAGCGTGATCGTCGATTGCGCCGTCTACGAGCAGGGCCGCCGCCGCGACGGGAGGCTGACGATCGACGAGGCGGGCAGGGCCTCGCGGGAGGGGGACGCCTTCGTCTGGCTCGGCCTGCTCGAACCGACCGAGGAGGAGTTCGAGTCGATCGCCCGCCAGTTCGACCTGCACGAGCTCGCTGTCGAGGATGCGATCAAGGCCCACCAGCGGCCGAAGGTCGAGCTCTACGACGACACGCTGTTCGTCGTCCTCAAGACCGCCCGCTACGTCGACTCCGAGGAGGTGATCGAGATCGGCGAGGTGATGCTCTTCGTCCACCCCGGCTTCATCGTCACGGTCCGCCACGGCGAGGCCGACCTGGCCGCGGTGAGGGCGCGGATCGAAGGGCGCCCGGACCTGCTCTGCCACGGCAGCGGCATGGCCCTCTACGCGATCCTCGATCACGTGGTGGACGGCTACGAGGTCGCCGCCCAGGGAGTGGACGACGACATCCAGGAGGTCGAGCGCCAGGTCTTCTCCGAGGAGCGCGTCAACCCGGTCGAGCGCATCTACAAGCTGGAGCGCGAGGTGCTCGACTTCCACGCCGCGGTCGCGCCGCTCGAGCCCGCGGTCGACGCGATCGTCCGCGGCCACTACGAGGTCGTGCCGGAGGAGTTGGGCGAGTACTTCCGCGACGTACACGACCACCTGCGCCGGGTCGGCCGGCGCATCGCCGACTTCCGCGAGCTGCTCGGCAGCGCCCTGCACGCCAACCTGACCCAGGTCTCGGTCCGCCAGAACGAGGACATGCGCAAGATCTCCGCCTGGGTCGCGATCCTCGCCGTCCCGACGATGGTCGCCGGCATCTACGGGATGAACTTCGAACACATGCCGGAGCTCGAATGGCGTTTCGGCTATCCGGCGGTCCTGGTGCTGATCGCGGTGATCTGCGCCGTGCTCTACCGGCGCTTCAAGCGGGCCGGCTGGCTTTAGTCACGCGGTCGGGAGCCGGGCGGAGCTTTTTGGGGCCTATAGCCCCTAAAAGACTCCGGCCGTCGCTAGACGCGCTGGACGTTCATCCGGAACCAGATCCGGCTGTCGTGGTCGCTCGCGCCCCACTCCTCGACCAGCCCCTCCACGATCCGGAGGACCAGGGAGTCGTCGCGCCGGTCCCGCGCCCGGACGAGCGCCCGAGCGCCCGGGCCGTCGTCGCGCAGGGCCCCTTCGAGCTTGCCATCGTCGAGCGCGAGGCAGATCTCGATCGGCTTGCGGGCGCCCTGGGCGACGCTCATCGTGACCAGCTCGCTCACCACGGTCTTGACGTCCGAGGTGGAGCGCTCGTCGATCTCGCCGCCCAGTGCGGCGATCTGACGCCGTACCTGCCGCGGCGCCTCGACAGTGGGGAATACCCGCAGCCGCATGGAGCCCCTCTACCCGGCCCCGGCCGCTCATCACCTCTTTTAGGTAGAGAACCTCAGATTCCTCGCCACAACGCGAAGATGCCGAAGGCGACGCCGACCAGCTCGTCACCTCGTGCGTTCATGGACAGAACCCTACGTCGCGGCGGCCGGGCGGCGCGAGTGGAGGCCGCCGGGCAGGAAGAGGCGAACCGTGCGGGTGCGGGCCACGTCGCGGCCGCCCGCGGCGTGGAAGACGATCGTCAGCGGCACCTTCACCTGACCGGTGCGGAGCAGCGTCGCGAGCGCCCGGCCGACCGGCCACAGGGGCGCGCCCCAGGCGGCGTAGTCGAGTCCGCTGACCCGTTCTTTGGGCTGGAGCCCCTTGCTGACGAGCTCGATCCTGCCGGCGCGGCGGATCACGCAGCGGAGGTGCGGCGGCTGTTCGCCGTCGGATTGCTCCAGCGCCTGGATCTCCAGCAACTCCGCCCGCGGCGTCGACTCGCAGGCGGCGGTCGAGTCGCCCCGGCCGGTCTTCGCCCCGTCCCAACCGGCCCCGCAGTCGACGCGGTCGGCCTTTCCCTCGAGCGGGCCCGTCGAGCCGAGGAAGTAGCGCAGCTCCCGCTCGTCCGCGACCGCCATCCCGGCGGCGATCCGGTCGCCGCCGGCGCCGCCGAAGAGCGAGTCGCGGCCGACGTCGCCGCTGATGCGATCGGCCCCCTGCTCGCCGTCGATCTCGTCCGCCCCCTCTTCGCCGAAGAGGAGGTCGCTGCCCGCGCCGCCGGCGCCGCGATCGCGGCCTGGGCCGAGCTCGATCTCGTCGCCGCCGGCATCGCCAGTCACCCGATCGTCTCCGGGGCCGCCCGCGATCTGGTCCCCTTCGGCCCCGCCGGAGGCTTCGTCGTCGCCGCCACCGAGCCGAATCTCGTCCCGTCCCGCACCGCCGCTGGCGACGTCGTCGCCCGAATTGCCGCCCCGCCCGCCATAGGACGGGTCGAGCAGCCAGTCGTCGCCCTCGGCGCCGAACAGCTCGTCGTCTCCTTCGCCGCCGTAGATTTCGTCGCTGCGCGAGCGGCCGTGGATCGTGTCGTCGCCGGCGCCGCCGTAGAGCGCAGCCCCCAGCGTCTCCGGGGCGACCAAGGTGTCGGCTCCGGCGCCGGTCTGGACCGAGCTCGCGGCGTCCAGGTTGTCGCCCTCGCCGGCCCCGCCGTCGTCGGCGAGCCCGTTGGGGTCGTAGTGGACGCTCTCGCCGCGTTCGGAGTAGTCGATCGCCTCGGAATCGCCCTCGCCGAGATCGACGTCGTCGGGGCCGTCTGGGCGAGGGCCGCCTCTGAACTCGTCGCTGCCGCCCCCCGTGCGGACCAGGTCGGCGCCGGGGCTCGCCTCGATCAGGTCCCGGCCGGGACCGGTGAGGACGGTGTCGTCTCCGGCGCCCGGAGTCACCGTGACCTCGACCGGAGCCCAGACGTGACCACGCCAGGGATGCTGGGGATCGAGTGCGTCGGCCGGGATGGCCGTGGTGTCGAGCCGGCTGCCGGCGTCGCCGAGCTCGAAGGCCAGCTCCATTTCCCACTTCGTCCCCGGGGTGTAGCGGCACCCTTTGAAGCACTCGATGTTGTCGCCCGGCGTCGGCTTGTGGACCTTGCAGTGGACCACGACGCCGGGCGCGCCGCCGCCGCTGCAGCCCTGGCCCGGCGTGACGGGGGCCGTGGCGTCGAGCAGCCGCAGGTCGTAGTAGAGGCCCTCTTCGCCCGCGACCGAAACGGTCAGGTCGTTCGCCTCGCCCGCGCCGGCCGCGAAGACGAGCTTCGCCTGGCGCGGTTCGGTCTCCTGCTCTTCGACACCGACGGTGGCCGCCGGCGAGGCCGCGGGCAGGACGAGGGCGGCGCAGGCAGCCGCCAGCGCTGGGAGTCCACACCGGATCGTCGTTCCCCTTCCCATACCGATCGTTTTCCCAACCCCCCTCGGAGCGGGGAGTTGCGCGCGTATGTGTGCCGCGCCCTACTTCACCGAGCCGGCCAGTAGTCCCTGCACGAAGTAGCGCTGGAAGGCGAAGAAGACGGCGAGCGGGATCGCCAGCGAGATGAAGGCGGCCGGCGCGATCAGGTCGATGTTGGAGCCGAACTGGCGGAACTGGGAGAAGATCGCGACGGTGATCGGCTGGGTGTCGCGGCCGAAGGTGAGCGCGACCAGGAAGTCGTTCCAGGTCCAGAGGAACTGGAAGATCGCCAGCGAGGCGATCGCCGGCAGGCCGAGCGGCAGGATCAGGCGGGTGAAGATGCGCAGCTCCGAGGCGCCGTCGATCCGCGCCGACTCGAGCAGGTCCCTGGGGATGCCGACGAAGAAGTTCCGCATCAGGAAGATCGCGAAGGGCAGCGCGAAGGCGGTGTGGAAGAGGATCAGCGAGAGGACGGTGTCGAAGATGCCGATGTCGTTGTAGAAGGAGAACATCGGGATCAGCGCCATCTGCAGCGGCACGACGAGCAGGGCGACGACGAGCAGGAAGAGCCATTCGCGGCCGGGGAAGTCGAGCCAGGCGAAGGCGTAGCCGGCCAGCGAGCCGACCACGATCGGGATCGCGGTGCCGCCGAGCGCGACGAGGATCGTGGTGACGAGGGCGCCGGTGATTTCCTCGTTCTCGATCAATTTGTCGTAGTTCTCGAGGGTGGCGACGCTCGGTTCGGAGAAGATCGTCCACCAGCCCTGGCCGCTGACCACGTCGGCCGGCATCAGCGAGGTGAGGAAGAGGCCGAGCGTCGGCACGAGCCAGAGCACGGCGAGGAAGGCGAGCAGCAGGTTGATCGGCCCCCTCGAGAGCGCCCGGTTGAGGCGGCCGGCCATCAGGCCTCCCTCCTGAAGTTGCGCAGGTTGAAGGCGAGCAGCGGGATCACCAAGAGGAAGAGGAGGACGGCGATCGCCGAGCCGAGCCCGAAGTCGTTGACGCCGCCGAAGGCCGTCCGCCACATCGCCAGCGCGATCACGTTGGCGTCGTCCTGCGATGAGGCGGGGGCGACCGAGAGCACGATGTCGAAGACCTTGAGGACGTTGATCAGCATCGTCACGAAGACGACGATCAGCACCGGGCGCAGCAGCGGCACCGTGACGCGGCGGAAGATCTGCGTCTCGGTGGCGCCGTCGGTGCGCGCCGCCTCGAGCACGTCGCGCGGCAGCGCCGCCAGGCCGGCGCCGATCACGACCATCGCGAAGCCGGCCCAGACCCAGATGTAGGCGATCATCACCGCCGGGGTGATCAGTCCCGGCCCCAGCCACTCGACTCCGGAGAAGGGTTCCTCGAAGGTCTCGGGCGCGATCGCGACGCTGTGCTCGCCGGAGCCGACGTCCTCGAAGACGAAGCTGCCATCGGCCTCCGTCTCGACCGTGCCGACGCTGTCGCCGTTCGCGTCGCGCAGCTCGACCGAGACCCCCGGCAGCCCCTGCTCGCCTTTCTCGACCACGTCCGGTTTGCCGCCGCCGGGGAGGAAGTCGACCCAGACCACGCCGGCGATCCCACCGCTCGCGGGCGGTGGGGCGCGGGCCTGGGCGGCGTCCTCCGGCACGTCTTCGGGCGGGATCGCGGTCAGGCCGAGGCGGGCGACGTCGCCGGCTTCCAGCGGTTCGTTCAGGCGCAGGCCCTCCTTCGGCGTGCCCTCAAGCCGCTCGGTCGAGCCGGCCGCGTCGGAGAAGGCGCCCGGGGGGTCGACCGCGTCGACGACCGCGGCCAGGCTGGCGTTCAGTGCGCCGATCTCGGGGTCGCGCTGGTCCATCACCCGCCAGATCACGCCCGCCGCGAACAGCGAGATCGCCATCGGCATGAAGACCGCCGTGCGGAAGGCGACCGACCAGCGGATTTTCTCGATTAGGACGCCGAAGATCAGGCCGATCGCGGTGACCAGGGCGGGGACGACCGCGAGCCAGAGCGCGTTGTTCTTGATCGCGGTGAGGAGGAGGTCGGTGGTGACGATCTCCTCGTAGTTGTCGATGCCGACGAACTCCGAGCCGGTGCGGTCGAAGAAGCTGCGGTAGATCGTCGAGATCGCCGGATAGACGATCCAGATCGCGAGCAGGAGCGCGGCTGGGGCGAGGAAGCCGAGCGCGACGCGGTGGCGGCGCCAGAGGCCCGGTTTGCCCTCCGGACCTCTCTCTGGCGCCGCCATCTCGGTCCCTCTATCTATCGCTCGCCGGCCGGCCTAGAACGCTTTGTTCGCTTCCTGCTCGAGTTTGCTCGCGGTGGCGTCGACGTTCTGGTTCTCCATGAAGTCGGTCAACGCCTGCCACATGCCTTTGCCGACCGTCGCCCCGAACGCGGCGGGCTGCAGGTCGGAGAGGTCGAAGCGGAAGGTCTCCGCTTCGGCGATCGTGCCGGCCGTCTCCCGGGTCAGCTCGTCCGGGTAGACGCTGGTGTCGAGGTCGCGGTTGGCGCTCGAGAAGCCGCCCCGTTTGGCCCAGATTTCCGCTGCCTCGGCGCTGGCGAGGTATTCGACCAGGGCCTGGGAGGCGGGCGTGTCGTTGAACATGATCAGCACGTCGCCGCCGCCGACCACCACCGGTTCGGAGCCGTCCACCGACGGGAAGTCGAAGACGTCGTAGTCGGTTTTCGGTTTCGCCTGGGTGCCGGCTTCGATTTCGGTCACGACGAAGTCGCCCTCCAGCACCATCGCGCCCTCGGGGTCCTCTTTGAAGGCGTTGGTGACCGAGGTCGGGAAGTCGGTCTGCAGCGCGCCCGAGGTGCCGCCGACGATGTTGTCGGAGTCGCCGACGATCTCGGTCATCGTTTTGAGCGCGTCCTTGACGCTCTGGTCGGTCCAGGGGATTTTGTGTTCGGCGAGCTTGTCGTACATCTCCGGGCCCGCTTCGCGCAGGTAGATGTTCTCGAACAGGTCGGTGAGCGGCCAGCCGGCGTCGACGCCGATCGAGTAGGCCTTGGTGCCGGACGCTTTCAGCGTTTCGGCGGCTTTGAGGAGCTCGTCGAAGGTCGCGGGGGGTTTGACGCCCGCCGTTTCGAAGAGGCCGACGTTGTACCAGACGGTCGACTTGTTGGCCGCCTTGAAGACGAAGCCGTAGACCTTGTTTTTGAAGGTCGCCACTTCGACCGCGCCGGGGGTGAAGCTGTCCTTGATCGTGTCTTCGGCGAAGGTGAGCGGTTTGAGCGCGCCCTGCTCGTAGAAGTCGGCGACCGACCCGGGCTGGGGGACGGCGGCGAGGTCGGGCGGGTTGCCGCCCTCGACGGCCGTCGCCAGGATCGTCGGCAACTCGTCGCCGGCGGCGTCGTAGCTCACCGTGACGTTGGGGTATTTCTCGCGGAAGCCGTCGAGGACGGCCTCGAAGGACTGGGCCTCTTCGCCGGTCCAGACGCCGGAGACGTCGACGCTGCCGGAGACGTTCGCGGCAGCGCCGCCGCCATCGCCACCTCCGTCGTCGTCGTCGCCGCAGCCGGCGAGCGCGAGCGCGAGCACCGCGACCAGCAGCGCCAGCACGTGGAGCGTTCGAATCCTCCGAATCCTCATCTCTCTCTCCTCCTCATCGGTGCTCTGCCATTTGTGCGTTCTCGGCCTCCCGGTCCGCGTAGATGCCCAAGCTCGTCTTTGGGTCGAAGAAGTGCAGGTTGCGGGTGTCGACCGCGATCTCCGCCGGCTCGCCCTCGCGGATCTCCGAGCGGGGGCCGAAGCTGCCGATCAGCGTCGCCTTCTCGCCGTCGCCGCGGCGGCCGGCGGCGGGCGCTTCGAGGTCGGCGGCCAGCTCGCGGACGTCCTCGGTCTGGGCGGGGCGGGCGCCGATCGTGAAGTGCGCCAGCACCTCGGAGCCGAGCGCCTCGCGCAGCTCGACCTGGCCACGGATGCGGCGGTCCTCGGGGACCTCGGGGTCGAGCGCCGCGTCTTCGAGGTCCTCGGGCCGGATCCCAACGATCACCCGTCCGCCGTCGCGCCGCTCCAGCTCGGGGCGGTCGGCGATCAGCTCCGGGTCGAGCGTGACGCGTTGGTCGCCGATCGCGACCCGCAGGTCGCCGTTCGAGCGCTCGACGGTCGCCTCGACCATGTTCATCGCCGGGCTGCCGATGAAGCCGCCGACGAAGAGGTTGACCGGGCGGTCGTAGAGCTCCTGCGGGCTGGCAACCTGCTGCAGCTCGCCCTTGCGCATCACGGCGACGCGGTCGCCCATCGTCATCGCCTCGACCTGGTCGTGGGTGACGTAGATCGTCGTCACCTCCAGGTCGCGCTGCAGGCGGCTGACCTCGGCCCGCATCTCGACCCGCAGCTTGGCGTCGAGGTTGGAGAGCGGCTCGTCCATCAGGAAGGCGGCCGGTTCGCGGACGATCGCCCTTCCCATCGCGACCCGCTGGCGCTGCCCGCCGGAGAGGTTGCGCGGCTTGCGGTCGAGCAGCTCGTCGAGGCCGAGGACGGCGGCGGCCTCGCTCACCCGCCGGTCGATCTCGCCCTTGTCGAGCCCGCGCACCCGCAGCCCGAAGGCGATGTTGTCTTCGACGCTGAGGTGGGGGTAGAGCGCGTAGCTCTGGAAGACCATCGCGATGTCGCGGTCCTTGGCCGGTACCCAGTTGACGACGCGCTCGCCGATCCGGATCTCACCCTCGGAGACCTCCTCCAGGCCGGCGACCATCCGCAGCGCCGTCGTCTTGCCGCAGCCAGAGGGACCGACCAGGACCAGCAACTCGCCGTCGTTCGCCTCCAGGTCGATCGAATCGACGGCGCGGGTCCCGTCCGGGTAGACCTTCGAGACCTCGCTGAAAGTAACAGCCGCCACAAGGTAGAGCTACCACTGCGAAGCGTTTTCCTAACCCTGGAGGCCCGGCTCCAGGCGCCCGTCGCGCCAGCCGAAGCCGCGTGCTTCGAGCTGCTCCCGCAGGCGCAGCAGGGCGAGGTCCTTGGCCTTTGCCTCCAGCATCAGGTCGAAGTCCCGCCCCGCGGCCGGGCCGCGCAGGAAGTCCTCGAACCCGATCGGGTCGATCAGGTCGGCGTGGGCGCGGAGCGGTGGCAGGACGACCCGCCGCTCGACCCGCCGTCCCTTCTTCGTCCTGCGCTCCTCAACCGCGGTGCGGGGGGACGAATAGTGGATCTTCGCCACCTGGCCCGCGGGCCAGGTGGCGAGCGCCTGCCCGAGCGCCTCGGCGACCGGGATCCGGTCGGGGTCGTAGCAGCGGTGGTGCAGGACGTCCCAGACGACCCGCAGGCCCGTGCGCCTCGAAAGTCCCAACACGTCGGCCAGGCCGAAGCGGGCGTCGTCGTTCTCGATCACGAGCCGCGCCCGCGCCGTCTCGGTCAGCCTCTCAAGCCCGGCGAGGAAGCGGTCGAGCGCCGCCGCCTTGTCCTCGCCGATTCCGCCGACGTGGAGCACGACCACCGCCTCGGGCCCCAGGTCCATCGCGTCCAGCACCGAGGCCTGCAGCTCGACGTCCATGGCGGCGGCCGCGCGCACCCTCTCGTCCTCGGAGTTCAGCACCGCGTACTGCCCCGGGTGGAAGGAGAGGCGCAGGTTTGCCGCCCGAGCTCGCGCCCCGAGCGCGGCCAGCCTCGCCCCGCATTCCCGGACCTGCCCGTGGAAGCGCTCCATCTCCGGGTGGCTGCCGTAGGGGACGAGTCCCGACGCCATCCGGTACATCCGCACGTCCTTCGCCTCGAGGTAGTCGAAGATCGCCCCGAGCCGGTCCAGCGAGACGCTCAGGTGCGGCCCCGACTTCCAGCGCCGGGTGTCGTGGGAGGGCAGGCCGCCGTCGCCGAGGACCTTCACCGCGAAGCCGAGCCGATGGGACACGCCCCTGCCTACCCGGCGCGGCGCTCGAGCTATTCGCTCGCTGACGCCGGATCAGCGGCGGCGGGGTTGCACCGCGCGGCGCAGGTGCCGTTGACTGCGAATCGTCGGCTGCGGACGCTAGGTTACGACGTATGCCAAGAGCAATGCTCGATAGGGCGGATGCAGGTCGCCTTTATTCAAAATGGCCCGCGCCGACGGCGATTGTTGCTGATGGTCCATACGGAGTGCGCGGCTTTCCTGGGGATCCCCCTACTGTCGAGGAGCTCCCGCGCTGGTATCTCCCGCATGCTGCCGCCTGGGCTAGGTATTCGACCGCTCAGACGACGCTCTGGTTCTGGGGCACCGAGCTCTCATGGGCCACTGTGCACCCGGTTCTAGAGATTGCTGGGTGGGAATATCGGACCACTCATATCTGGAATAAGGGGATCGCCCATATAGCCGGGAATGTCAACAGTGGCACTATTCGTCGATTTCCGATCGTCACCGAGATATGCGCTCAATACGTGAAGCGAGTCGAGCTAAATTCGGGGGATGGTGAGCTGCTTCCGGTGAAGGATTGGCTGCGTGCGGAGTGGCTCCGGACGGGGATGCCTCTTAGCAGGACGAATGAGGCTGCAGGAGTGAAAAATGCAGCAACTCGCAAGTACTTTACGCGTTGCCATCTGTGGTATCCCCCTCCGCCTGAGGTCATGGAACGTATTGCTATATACGCGAAGAGGCACGGTAGACGGACTAAATGGCCCTATTTTTCACTAGACGGACGCACTTCTATGGATGCCGCACAATGGGCCAGTCTTCGTTCAAAGTGGCATCATGAACACGGTGTAACCAACGTTTGGTGCGCCCCTCCTGTTCACGGCTCTGAGCGGATTAAGGACAGTAATGGCCGATATGTACACGCAAATCAGAAGCCGCTTGAGCTGATCGAACGCACTATCCGTGCGTCGACGGATCCTCAAGATGTGGTCTGGGATCCTTTCGCGGGATTGGCAACCGCGGGAATTGCTGCGGCCAGGCTCGGCCGGCAGTATTGCGGCGCTGAGATCGACGCACGAGCTCATGCAGCGGCGGTATCTCGCCTTGAAAGCGCAGGGATCAAGGTAGAGACTTACATCAATCGTGAAGACCGACAGAAACGAGTCCCAGGCAGAACTCGACGGCGAGCGCATTCTGCTGACCGCAAAGTCGCTGCCAGCGCAGCCTCCGCAAGAGCCGCCTGATCCAACCCCGGACTCGCTCGCAGGCCGGGTACGCAGCGCTCTATTCGCCGTTCCCGAGAACTTCCGGGGAGTCAACGCCCCGGCGTTGCAGGCGCCTGATATCCACACCCTTGGGGGGGTCCTAGGTTCGACGATCGAGCAAGAGGTGGTAGAGACGCTCAACCGCCTGCGAAACACGACGTGGGATCTCAATGGCGAGTTGGCCGGCTATCGGTTCGTGAGGCAGGCGCAGGTATTCCCGGACGTGGTTCTCAAGGCGACCGATCCAGACATGAAGCCCAGCATTCTGTTGGGGATCGAGTTGAAGGGCTGGTACGTCTTAGCTAAGGAGCGCATGCCGAACTTTCGATTTAAGGCGACGCCCAAGTCTTGTGCACAGGAAGACATGCTGGTCGTCTTCCCATGGGCACTTTCCCGAGTTATCTCGGGAGAAGCGCAGGTCTTTCCACCATGGATCATGAATGCCAAGCATGCCGCTTCGTACCG
>DASWMG010000164.1:0-1596 GCA_036399875.1 Solirubrobacterales bacterium | reverse complement strand
AAGTCGTCGCTCTGATCGACAAGGACCGAGTGCCTTCGGGCCTGCTCGCGCCGACGGACGACCCGGATTTCCGGACCAGCGAAAGCTGCAATCTGCGCCTCGAGGACAAGGCCAACCAGATGGTCGAGGCGAAGATCAACCGCCTCACCGGGATCGAGCCGAGCCATGGCGAGACCATCCAGGGCCAGCGCTACGCGGTCGGCCAGCAGTTCAAGCCGCACCACGATTTCTTCTACACCACCCAGCCCTACTGGCCGGAAATGCAGAAGCAGGGCGGGCAGCGTACCTGGACGGCGATGATCTTCCTCAACGAGCCCGAGGCCGGCGGCCAGACCTTCTTCCCGAAGGCCAACGTCCGGGTGACCCCGCGCACCGGCAACCTCCTGCTGTGGAACAATCTCGACCCGTTCGGCGAGCCCAACCCCTATTCGCTCCACACCGGCTGCCCGGTCGAGGCGGGGACCAAGTACATCATCACCAAATGGTATCGCGAGCGGCCCTGGGGCGTGCGCCCCGCCGCGACCGAGATCGAAGTGCGGGCGCGACCGCGCCGCTAGAAGGACAGACGATGACGCTCAGGACCCATCTGCTCGCCGCGGCCGCCTCGGCCCTTGCGCTCGCCGCCTGCGCTGCGACCGACTCCGTGCCGGCGCCCGCCGCGCAGGCTGCCCCGCCTGCCGGCGCCGCCGCTCCGGCACCGGCGGCGCAGTCGCCGTCCGAGCGGCTGCGCGCCTTGTTCGCGCGCAGCGACGAGGACCTGCTCCGCCGCGTCCCGCTCGCCGCGCTCTATCGCGGCGACCTGCGCTACGCCGATCAATATGGCGACTATCTGAGCGACGCCTATTTCAACCGCGAGCGCGCCGCGCAGCAGGCCGAGCTCGCCGAGCTGCAGGCGATCGACCGCAGCGCTCTTGGCGCCACCGACCAGCTCGCCTACGACGTCTTCCGCCGCGACAAGCAGATGGCGTTGCGCCAGCTCGCACCCGAGATGCTCGCGCTGACCGCGGTGCGGCCGATCGACCATTTCTTCGGCTTCCACACCGCCTTCGCGGATCTGTCCTCGGGCCGTGGCGCGGCGCCGTTCCGCACCGTCGCCGACTATGAGAACAATTTGCGGCGCTTCACCGGCTTCGTCAGCCAGATCGACGTGGCGATCGCCCGCTTCCGCGAGGGCATGGCGAGCGGTGTCACCCAGCCCAGGCTGGTCGTCAACAACGTCATCGGCCAGCTCGACACGATGCTCGAGCAGGGCGTCGAGGGATCGACCTTCTACCTCCCTGTGCAGAACTTCCCCGACACGGTGCCCGAGGCCGAGCGCGAGCGCCTGCGCACCGCCTACCGCCAGGCGATCACTGGGCAGATCCGCCCCGCCTTCACCCGCCTGCGCGATTTCCTGAGGACCGACTATCTGCCCCGCGCCCGCGAGAGCGTCGGCCTCGCCCAGATGCCGGGCGGTGAGCGGAAGCGTCGTCGAATCCTCGATCAGGAAGGCGTAGAGGCGCTCGCCGCCGGGCATTTGCGAGAGTCCGACGCTCTCGCGCGCGACCGGAAGATATTCGTTCCTGAGAAAGTCGCGCAGCCGCGTGAAGGCGGGCC
>DASWMG010000163.1:0-7912 GCA_036399875.1 Solirubrobacterales bacterium | reverse complement strand
GCCGTCCAGGGCCGCGGCCGCCAGCGCCGCGCCGAGCGCCGCCGCGTAGTCGCCGATCGGCAACGGCTCGATGCTCGCGCCGAGCGCCGCGGGCACCACCTCGCGCAGGGCGAACTCGTAGGCGGCGCCGGAGGGCATCCGGTCGTTGTCCTCCAAGACCAGGATCTCGCCGCTCGGGTCCCGAACGAGGTCGAACCCGACCACGGCGGCGGGCGGAACGGCGGGGTCGAGCAGGCCGCGCATCCGCGGTTCGTATCCCGGGCAAGACTCGAGCAGGTGGCGGGGGAGCGCGCCCGACTCGAAGATCCGCTGCTCGCCGTAGACGTCGGCCACGTACGCGTTCAGCGCCCGCGCTCGCTGCAGGATGCCCGCCTCCAGCGCGCCCCATTCCTCAGCGTTCAGGACACGTGGCACCGGGTCCACCTTGAGCGGCTGCCCGTCGCCGAAAGAGACCCCGCGCGCGTCGCAATCGCCCTGGACACGCGCGTGGAGCTCGCTCAGGTCGTGCCGCTCCAGCGCCTCGAGCACCGGCTCGTAGTGCGGGCGCGGCCCGCCCGTCGAGTCGAACGCCTCGTCCCAGCAGTCGGTCGCCGGCGTGTAGGTCTCCATCCCGCCCGACTACGTACCCGCTTCGGCGAGTCCCTCCCCAGGCGCTTCCAGCTCTTCGATCTGGGGCAGCCGCCAGAGCAGGCTGGCGATGGTCAGCCCGACCGCGGCGCATGCCAGGGCCAGGAACCACTGACCGGCGCCGAGCATCGACATCTCGAAGAAGTCGCGGACGGGCGCGGCGGCGAGGATCAGCGCGTAGAGCGCTCCCAGCCCGGCGACCATCGCCAGCATGTAGCTCTGGATCGCGATGTGCTCGCGGCCCGGGCCGCGCTCCAGCAGCAGGACGAAGCTGAGGCCGAGGACGATCAGCGTCGTCGTCGCCGCCGTGCGCCCCGCCTCCAGCGAGCCGCCGAAGACCGTGTCGACGAGGAAGAAGCAGAGGATCGAGCCCAGTGCGGTCGAGATCCCCGCCGGTACGGCGAAGGCGGCCAGCGCCCGCAGCAGGCGGCCGCGGTAGAGCGGACCGTCGGAGGGCGCCAGCGCCAGCACGAAGGAGGGGATGCCGATCGTCAGGAAGACCGCCAGGGTCAGGTGGCGGGGCAGGAAGGGGAAGGCAAAGCCGGGCACGGCGATCAGCAGGATCAGCGTCGCCGCGTAGACGCTCTTGGTCAGATAGAGACGGCCGAGCCGGTGGATGTTGCGGGCGATCCGCCGCCCCTCCGCGACCGCCTCGGGCAGCCGCGCGAACTCGTCTTTGAGCAGCACCACGTCGGCGACGCCCTTGGTGACCTGGGCGCCGGACCCCATCGCGACGGCGAGCCGCGCCTGCTTCAGCGCCGGCACGTCGTTGACGCCATCGCCGATCATCGCCGTATAGCGGCCGGCGGCGCGCAGCGCCTCTACAAGAGCCTTCTTCTGCTCCGGCGCGATCCGGCAGAAGATCGTGTTGCGCAGCGCCGCCTCGGCCAGCGCCTCGGGGTCGTCGGGCAATTCGGAGCCCTCGACCACGCCGGCGTCGCGCGGCACCCCGACCGCATAGGCGACCGCCGTCACCGTCGCCCGCGCATCGCCGGAGATCAGCTTCAGGTCGACGCCCTCCTCGCTGATGAAGGCGATCGTCTCGGCCGCGTCGGGCCGCAGCGTCTCCTCCAGGACGACCAGCGCAAGCGGTCGCAGCCGGGGCGGGGGAGAGGCGGCGGCGTCCGCCGGCAGCCCGTCGCCCGACTCGCCAAAGGCGACCACGCGTCGCCCCGCCGCCGTCTGCTCCTCGAGCTTGCGCGCCAGCCCGGGCGGCAACTCCAGCGCCCCGGCCTGGGCGAGGACATCCGGCGCGCCGAGCACGTAGCTGTGGCCGTCGATTTCGAGCCCGCTCCACTTCCACTTCGAGGAGAACGGCACTTCGCCGCCGACGCGGCTCGCCTCGCCCGGGAAGGCGGCGGCGACCGTCTCCAGGGTGCGGTTGCGGTCGCCGGCGCTGGCGGCGAAGCGCCCCAGCGCGGCCTTGACGTCCTCGGGGTCGCTGCCGTCCGCCACCTCGACCCCCAGCAGGCGCAGCTCGCCGTCGGTCAGCGTGCCGGTCTTGTCGACGCAGATCGTGTCGACCGCGGCGAGGCTCTCGGTCGCGCTCATCTGCTGCACGAGCGTGTCCCGGCGAGCCAGCCGCACCGCGGCGACCGCGAAGGTGACGCTCATCAGGAGGACGAGACCCTCGGGAATCAGCGTCACCAGGCCGGCGGTCGCCGTCTGCGCCGCCTCGACCAGGGCGACGCCGCGCATCTGGAAGGTCAGCAGCAGCGCCGCGGCCAGCGGCGCCATCACGTAGGTGGAGACGACGATGACCCGGTTGACCTCCCCCTGCAGCGGCGACGGCGGATGGCGGAACGTTTTCGCCTCGCCCGCCAGCCGTCCCGCGTAGCTCTCCTCGCGCACCGCGTCGACCCGGTAGCGGCCCGAGCCGGAGATCCCGAACGACCCCGAGAGCGCGCGGTCGCCGTTCTCCTTGCGGACCCCGTCGGACTCGCCGGTCAGCAGCGACTCGTCGAGCGTGAGGCCGCGGCTGGCGATCACCTCGCCGTCGGCCACGAGCTGATCGCCCGGCTCGACCGCGATCACGTCGCCCGGCACGACCTCGTCGGCGAGCAGCTCCCGCGCCTCGCCGTCGCGGACGACCTTGGCGTGGGGGGCGACCAGCACCGCCAGCTCCTCCAGCGTCCGCTTCGCGTTCAGCTCCTGGCGGATGCCGATGTAGGAGTTGACGATCGCGATGCCGAGGAAGGCGGCGTCGGCGAACAGGCCCAGCGAGAGGATCAGGACGCCGAAGAAGACGATGATCGCGTTGAAGAGCGTGAAGACGTTGCCGGCGACGATGCTGGCGGTCGAGCGCGAACTGCTCTGGCGCGGCGGCCCGAGCTTGCGCAGCCGCTTCGCCGCCTCGGCGCTGGTCAGCCCATCGTCCATGGACCTATTCAATAGGGTGGCGAGGCGATGGCGCTCAAGCTCGGTCTCAACCTCGGCTACTGGGGCATCGGCCCCGCCGGTGAGGACGCGGTCGAGGTGGTCCAGGCGGCCGAGCGGGCCGGCTTCGAGTCGGTCTGGGCGGCTGAGTCCTACGGCTCCGACGTGGTCTCGGTGCTCGCCTGGCTGGCGCCGCAGACCGAGACGATCAAGCTCGGCGCCGCGATCATGCAGGTGCCGGCGCGGCCGCCCGCCGCGGCGGCGATGGCCGGCGCGACGATCGACAAACTCAGCGGGGGCCGCTTCCTCTTCGGTTTCGGGCCGTCCGGCCCGCAGGTCTCCGAGGGCTGGTACGGGGTGCCCTACGCGAAGCCGTGGGGACGCACCCGCGAGTACATCGAAGTGGTGCGCGAAATCATCGCCCGCGAGGACAAGCTCGACCACCAGGGAGAGCACTACACCCTGCCGCTGCCCGGCGGCGAGGGCAAGCCGCTCAAGCTCAACTTCCACCCCGAGCGCAACCGGATCCCCGTCTTCGTCGGCGCGATCGGGCGCAAATCGGTCGAGATGGCGGCCGAGATCTGCGACGGCTGGATCCCGATCTTCTTCAGCGTCGATGCCTTCGAGTCGACCTGGGGCGAGCACCTGGAGGCTGGCTTCGCCAAGGGCGGGCGGCAGCGCTCCGACCTGGAGGTCTCGCCCTCGCTGCAGGTGGCGATCGACGGCGACCTCGAGGCGGCCAAGAACGTCGTAAAGGCGGGCCTCGTCCTCTACTTCGGCGGCATGGGCAGCCGCAAGACCAACTTCTACGTCGACCTCGCCCACCGCTTCGGCTTCGGCGAGGTCGCCGACGAGGTGCAGCGCCGCTTCCAGGACGGCGACCGCGGCGGCGCCTTCGAGGCGATGCCTGACGAGATCGTCGAGGCGACCTCTCTGGTCGGCAGCGAGGCCGAGGTGGCGGAGCGGATCGAGCGCTTCCGCGGCGCCGGCATCGACCGCCTGATCGTCTCGCCGGTCCACGTCGACCGGGGCGAGCAGCTGCACACGATCGAGTGCCTTTCAGCCCTGGCAGCCGGCTGAGCGGCGTCGGCGAACCGGCTCTCGCGCTCATTGCATAGTCTTCCGCGCCGCATGAAAATTGGAGTGCCGAAAGAGACCGCCGATGGGGAGCGCCGCGTGGCGCTCGTCCCTGATGTCGTCGCCTCGCTGAAGAAGAACGAGAAGATCGAGGTGCTGGTCGAGACGGGCGCTGGCGAGGCCGCCGGCCATCCCGACTCCCAGTACAGCGAGGCCGGCGCCGACGTGGTCGACGGCGCCACCGCCTGGGGCGCCGATGTCGTGCTCGGCGTCGGCACGCCGAGCGGCGAGAAGATCGGCTCACTCAAGCAGGGCCAGGTCCTGATCGCCCACCTCGATCCCTGGACCGCCGCCGACACCAACAAGGCGCTGGCGGGGGCCGGCGTCACCAGCTTCGCGATGGAGGCGGTGCCGCGCACGACCCGCGCCCAGGCGATGGACGCGCTCTCCTCGCAGGCCGCCGCCGGCGGTTACGCCGCGACCCTTATCGCAGCCCGCGAGTCGGGCCGCTTCTTCGGGATGATGACCACCGCCGCCGGCACCGTGCCGCCGGCCAAGGTCCTCGTGCTCGGCGCCGGCGTCGCCGGCCTGCAGGCGGTCGCCACGGCCAAGCGGCTCGGCGCGATCGTCACCGGCTTCGACATCCGCCGCGCCGCCTGGGAGCAGATCGCCTCGCTCGGCGGTCGCCCGCTGGAACTCGACTTCATCCCCGACGCCGAAGGCGAGGGCGGCTACGCGCGCCCGCTCACCGACGAGGAGAACGCCAAGGTGGTCGAGGCGATCGGCGAGAACGTCGCCAAGCAGGACGTCGTCATCACGACCGCCGCCATTCCTGGCCGGCCGGCGCCGCGCCTGATCACCGCCGACGCGGTGCGCACCATGCAGCCCGGCTCGGTGATCGTCGACCTCGCCGCCGAGACCGGCGGAAACTGCGAGCTGACCAGGGCGGGGGAGACGGTGGTCGAGGGCGGCGTCAAGATCGTCGGCGCCCGCAACCTGCCGGCCGAGATGCCGGTGCCCGCCTCGCAGCTCTACGCCAAGAACCTCGAGAACCTGCTCGGCCTGCTGGTCGGCGAGGACGGCAACCTCAACGTGAACTTCGAGGACGACATCGTCGCCGCCGCCTGCATCACGCACGGCGGCGAGATCCGCAACGAGAGGGCGGCCAAGTGAGCGCCCCCACGGAGGCCCCCGCATGGACCTAATCACCGAGCTGACGATCTTCGTCCTCGCCGCCTTTGTCGGCTTCGAGGTGATCTCGAAGGTGCCGACGACCCTGCACACGCCGCTGATGTCGCAGACCAACGCGATCCACGGGATCGTGATGCTCGGGGGCCTGATCGTCGTCGGCTACGCCGACGACGGCCTCGAGTACGTGATCGGCGCGATCGCGATCGCCTTCGGCGCGATCAACATCGTCGGCGGCTTCATGGTCACCGACCGGATGCTCGGCATGTTCTCGCGCAAGCCGAGACCAAAGGCCGAGGCGAGCACGGACGGAAAGGGCGGCGCATGAGCCTCCTCGCCGTCTTCGAGCCCGGTGGCGACGCCGCAACCGCGCTCTACATCGTCGCCTTCTCGCTGTTCATCATCGGGATCAAACAGGGCACCCACCCGACCTCGGCCAAACGCGGCAACCTGATCGCCGCCGTCGGCATGGCGGTCGCCGTCGTCACCACCCTGCTGCTCGACGGCATGGGCAACTGGGGGATTCTCTTCGGCGCCTTGCTGGTCGGCAGCGCGATCGGGGTGATCGCCTCGCTGCGCGTCCAGATGACCGAGATGCCGCAGATGGTCGCCCTCTACAACGGCGTCGGCGGCGGCGCCGTGGCGCTGATCGCCTGGTCCGAGATCCGCCACGGCCACCACGGGCTTCCGCTGGATCAGCTGATCCCGATCCTCTTCGCCGGCGTGGTCGGCTCGGTCTCCTTTTGGGGCTCGAACATCGCCTTCGCCAAGCTCCAGGACCTGATCCCGACCCGGCCGATCGCCGCGCCCGGCCAGCAGGTGATCAACGCCCTGCTGGTGATCGGGATCGTCGCCGCCTGCGTCGTCACGGCGATCGACAACGACCATCCCTCCGAGGGCATCTTCATCGCGGTCCTGCTCGCCTCGGCGCTGCTCGGCAATCTCGTTGTGCTGCCGATTGGCGGCGCCGACATGCCGGTCGTGATCTCGCTGCTCAACGCCTTCACCGGCCTCTCCGCCGCCGCCGCCGGCTTCGCGCTCGACAACGTGGCGCTGATCGTCGCCGGCACCCTGGTCGGCTCCTCGGGAACGATCCTGACGATGGAGATGGCGACCGCGATGAACCGCTCGGTCGGCAACATCCTCTTCTCCGGCTTCGGCGGCGCTCCGGCGGGGGGCGGCGGCAGCGGCGAGGAACGCCCGCACACCTCGATCGGTGCCCAGGACGCGGCGATCAAGCTCGCCTACGCCGATTCCGTCGTGATTGTCCCCGGCTACGGCCTCGCCGTCGCCCAGGCCCAGCACGCGATCAAGGAGGTCGCCGACGAGTTGGAGAAGCGCGGCGTCACCGTCAACTATGCGATCCACCCGGTCGCCGGCCGCATGCCGGGCCACATGAACGTCCTCCTCGCCGAGGCCGACGTCCCCTACGAGCAACTGCGTGAGATGGAGGAGATCAACCCGGAGATGCCGCGCACCGATGTCGCCGTAGTCGTCGGCGCCAACGACGTCACCAATCCGGCTGCCAAGAACGACCCGGACAGCCCGATCGCCGGCATGCCGATCATCGAGGTAGACCAGGCCCAGCAGGTGATCGTGATCAAGCGCTCGCTCAGCCCCGGCTTCGCCGGCATCGACAACGACCTCTTCTACGAACCGAACACGTCGATGCTCTTCGCCGACGCCAAACAGGCCGCGGCCGACATCGCCGCCGAGATCGGCAACCTCTAAGCGCTCGAAAGCCCGCAACGTCCGCGAGTTCCGCCGCGGACGGGGGGTGAGTTAGGACCCGCCGGTTCTTAGGTGCCCATATGGGCACTCTTGGGACGGCGGGTCGGGGGGAGCGGCGGCGAAGGGCGGTCGAGCGACGCGAACGCGAACTCGCCGTGCTCGCCAGGAAACAGCACGGCCTGCTCACGCGGACCCAGCTCTTGGCGGCAGGGCTGGGCGTTCGCTCGATCAGGCGGCGGGTCAGCGCCGGCCGACTTCACATGGTGCACCGGGAGGTGTATGCCCTGGGAGACGGGCGCTTGGACCGGCGTGGCGACTGGATGGCGGCCATACTTGCCTGCGGCGAGGGAGCGGTACTGAGCCACCGCAGCGCGGCGGCGCTCTGGGGGCTGATGCGTGCCAGGTCCCACCCAGTCGAAGTGTCTTCGGCAAGGGGCCGACGGCGACCGGGGCTCCGAGTGCACGAGGGCGGAATCTCCAGGCATGACCTTGTCGACGTCGCCGGAATCCCAGTCACTACGGTCGCTCGCACCCTGCTCGACCTCGCCGACGTCCTCAACGAGCGTCAGCTCGAGAAGGCATTCGAGGAGGCGGATCGGCTTGGCCTCCTGCGGACGCGTGCGGTAGAGGAGGTCTGCGCCCGCAGCCTTGGCCGGCGCGGCTTGAAACCGCTTCGCCGCCTGGTCGAGGAAGCTCGGGCGCCCGAGTTCGGGCGCTCTCGGCTGGAGGACCGCCTCCTCGCCCTTTGCCGCGAGTACGGTTTGCCCGCCCCGCACACCAACGTCGAGGTGCTCGGCCGCGAGGTCGACGCGTTCTGGCCCGAGGCGAAGCTCACCGTCGAGGCCGACAGTTGGGCCTTTCACCGCCATCGCGCCGCCTTCGAGGACGATCGCGCCCGCGACGCCAAGATGCA
>DASWMG010000162.1:0-17291 GCA_036399875.1 Solirubrobacterales bacterium | reverse complement strand
ATGGCTCTCGGTGTAGGCCGTCTCGAGCTCGATGGCGCCGTCGAAGCCGGCCGGCAGCTCCACGATCATCTTCCCCGAGCCCGAGGTCAGATCGACCGTCTGCCGCTCGCCGCCCGCGTCCGCGAGCGTGACATGGATGTCGCCCGCTCCGGTTCCGGCGCGCACGGAACCGGCGGCGGGACCGATCTCGATATCCCCGCCGCCGGTGCTCGCGTCCACAAGCCCGGCCGAGCGTCCGACGGACACGCGCCCGCCGCCGGTATGGATCACCGCTCCCTCAGGGGCCTCCTCGAGATCCACGTCGCCACCGGCCTTCTCGACGTGCAGCACGCCCGTGAGCTCGTTGGAACGGATGCGGATTCGCGAGCGGTCGATGTCGAGCGAGCCGAGATCGGCCGTCTCCTCGTCAGATCCGCCGGCTCTCTCGCCGTAGAGCACCGGTCCGCTTCCCGACGAGCCGCGCAGCCCGCCGCGCACGCGCGACAGCAGGACGGCGCCGCCTCCCGTGCTCACCGAGCCCTTGAGGTCACAGTCGGCGACGCGGATGTCGCCGCCGCCGGTGGAGAGGCGGGCCTCGCCGCTCAGGCGCTCGAGCACGAGCTCGCCGCCGCCGGTCGAGCCGCGGAAGGTCCCCTCCACGTCCTTCATCGTCAAGTCTCCGCCCGCGGAGGCGAGACGAAGGTCGAAGCGTCGCGGCACGCGGATCTCGAGCTTGTTGGAGGTTGATTGCGAATTACGCCGTTGCGCGAAGAACGAGCGGACCTTGACGCCGCTCTCTTCACGCTCCACCGTGACGCGGGCATCCGCCGCATCGCGGCCGCCGAGCCAGGCGCGCACGTGGACGCGGGGCTCGTCCCAGCCCTGGATTTGCACCTCGGCGCCGGTATCGAGATCGAGATCAAGCTGCTCGCCCGGCGCGGCGTCGACCGAGCGTTCGACAGCCGGTTCGGCGGATGTTCTCTCAGACGCCACCGCGCGCGTCACCGGCGTGACCGCCGCCAGGAGCGCCAGCGCCAGGGCCAGAAGGATCGCGCTGGCGGCGCGAGCCCGCGCCGACATCGCCCGGCGTGGAACCGTCTCGTCCAGCACCGAAAGCAAGCGGGCCTCGAGCGTGGAGCGCTGGGCCATGCCGATCGCCGCCGCCCCGATCAACCGCGGAGCCCGCGCCTTGCACGCCACGCCCAACAGGTGCGATGCGTAATCCGCCGCGGGCGTGCCGCAGGCGAGCGCCTGATCGTCGCAGGCGCGCTCGCTCTCATTGCGCAGGCGCCGGGCCGCCATCCAGGCCGCGGGATGAAACCAATAGAGCGCGCAGGCCGCGGTCGCCGCGAGCTGCACCAGGCAGTCGAGCCGCGCCACGTGCGCGAGCTCGTGCAGCACCACGGCCCGCCGCCGCTCGGCGGACCATTCGCCGGCGTCCGCGGGCAGCATCACGACCGGCCGGATGAACCCCCAGGTCATCGGCGCGCCCACCGCCGCGCTGCGCAGAAGGCGTACAGGACGCGCCACGCCGGCGAGCGCCGCGGCTTCGTCGAGGAGCGCGAGCCACGAGCCGTCGTCGACGAGAGCCGCCCGGCGGGCGAGGCGCACGAGCCCCCAATGACCGATCGCGCACCACAGGAGCACCGAGCCGAAGCCGGCGAGCCAGAGCAGGAGCAGCGGCGAAGGAGCCCATGCCGCGCGAGTCTCCGGCGCGGCGCTCGCCGTCACGGCCGACAGGGTTGTTTTCACCTCGGGAGCCGCCCCAGTGGGTACATCACGCTCCGGAACCGAGGCCGCGGGCGCCGGCGCGGCGGTCTCCGCCGTCGTCACCGGCAACTCCAAACGCGGAGCGATCGGCGCGAGCAGGGCCAGCGCCAGCGCGCCGCCGAGGGTCAGTGTCCAAACGAAGTGCCGCGCGGCCGCCGAGCGGTGGCGGAGCAGGGCGGCGAGCAACGCTCCCAGCAGGAACACCAGCGTGAGCTTGACGACGAAGGCCAGCGCGGGATCGGTGAACAGCGCGAGCGGCGAGCGGATCATTTGCGGGCTCCCTTCCGGCGTGCCTGCTCGATGAGCTTCGAGAGGCGCCGAACTTGTTCCTCGGAAAGCGGCTTCTCGGCGGCGCCCAGCATGGCGGCGACCGCCGACTCCACGGAATTGTTGAAGAACGTGTGCAGCAGGTCGCGCACGGCCGAGCGCTGGGCCTGCTCCGGGTCCGCCGTCGGGCGGAAGACGTGGCGCGGCCCCTCCCATTGGTGAGAGACGTAGCCTTTCTCCTCCAGCAGGCGGAGCATGCTGCGCACCGAGGAGTAGGAAGGCGGATCGGGCAGGTCCGCGAGCACTTCCGCCGCCGTCGCCTGCCCGCGGCGGAAGAGGGCTTCCATGATCTGCCGTTCGCGGCGCCCGAGATCGGAAAGCGGCTTCGCCATGAATTCCTCCAGTCGGCTGGGGACTGCGAGTGCGTCAACCGAGTGCCGATGTACTAGCATGATGCTGATACATTAGCACCCCTCGTGGAGCCGTGTCAAGCCGGGGGGGATAGTGCCAGCCTTCGCGGGGATAGAGCCGGGGGATAGTGCCAGCCTTCACGTTAATCGGAGAGGCTCGCGGGGCGGGCTTGCGGGCTTTCGAGACACCCGGCGCTGATCGTGCCGGTGCTGGTCCCCCCTTGGGGGACCAGCATCCGCGCACCCGGCCGCCTGTAGGAAGAGCCCTCGACGCTCACGACCGTCGCGAGAGCGCACCGTTCGTCCCTGGCGTTCGCCGCGTCGAACGCTTCGATCAATGATCGCGTTTCGTTCATGGACTCACCTCTCTCTACAGCAGCTTGTCGGGCGTAATCGGCAGATCCCTGACGCGTCTGCCCGTGGCGTGGAAGACGGCGTTGGCGATCGCCGCCGGGATGCCCACCATCCCGAGCTCACCCATGCCCTTGACGCCGAGCGGGTTGACGATCGGGTCGTCCTCCTCGACGAACATCGTCTCGATCTCGTGAACGTCCGCGTTGACGGGCACGTGGTAATGCTGGAGGTCCGGGTTCATGATCCGCCCAAAGCGGTGGTCGATTTCGGTCGCCTCCTCGAGCGCCATGCCGATGCCCCAGACCACGCCGCCGATCTCCTGGCTGTGCGACGCCTTGGGGTTGATGATCTTGCCGCAGGCCGTGACCTCGATGGCGCGCGTGACGCGGACGGTGCCGAGGTCGGGATCCACCTTCACCTCGATGAACTGCGCGCCATGCGCGAGCAGCGAGTATTTCCTGCGCTCCTCCGAGGGGCGCGCCTCGAACGTTTCGGTGATCTCCGTCAAGCCGTTGCGCCGCATCAGCTCGGCGATGTCGACGAAACTCGACGGATCACTTTTGAGCTGCAGCCGGCCGTCGAGCATCTCCACGTCGGAGGCGGAGGCCGTCTTCAGCGGCGAGCTGGCTTCCCGGTTGGCGAGCGACAACAGCCTCGCGCCGACGGCCAGGGCCGCGCCGTACACGGCCGAGCCGACGCTCGCCGTCGTCTGAGAGCCACCCTGCGACGGGGCGCGGGGGAACTTCGTGTCGCCGAGCTCGAAGCTCACCTGCTCCGGCCGCAGCCCCAGGTACTCGGCGGCGATCATGGTCATCACCGTGTAGGTGCCGGGTCCGATATCGCTGGTCGCGCTGGTGACGTGCGCCGTGCCGTCGGCGCGGAACGTGATCCTGGCGCTGGCGGGCGACTGGAAGGCCCCCCAGACGCCGGTGGCCGTCCCCCAGCCGACCAGCAGTCGCCCGTCGCGCATCGAGCGCGGCTCGAACTTGCGGTCCTTCCATCCGAACTTCTCCGCCCCGAGCCGGTAGCACTCCCGCAGCGCCTTGCTGGACCAGGGCTTGCCGCTCTCGGGGTCCACCTCGGCGTAGTTGATGAGGCGCAGCTCCAGCGGATCGATCTTCAGCGCGTAGGCCAGCTCGTCCATCGCGCATTCGAGCGCGAACATGCCGCTGACCGCCCCCGGCGCGCGCATCCACGTCGGAGTGTTGAGGTCCGTGTCGGTGATCTTCAGCGGCGCGTAGAGGTTCGGGCACGCGTAGACCTGGCGCGTGAAACCCGTGGTGCTGTCCGAGAACTCCTCGAAGCTGGAGGTGTTGTGCACCGCCTCGTGGATCATCGCGGCGAGCTTCCCCGACCGCTCTGCGCCGAGCGCGACCCTCTGTATCGTGTACGGGCGGTAGCCGTGGCCGGTGTACATCTGCCGGCGCGTGTAGACGACCTTGACCGGGCGCTCGAGCACCCGGGCCGCCATCGCCGTCAGCGCGGGGTAGTAGTTCGGCCGCAACGACGATCCGAAGGCCCCGCCGACGAACGGCGAGACGACGTTCACGTTCTCCTCGGGAACGCCGAAGCTCGAGGCCAGGTGCGTGCGCACGTTGTAGACCTCCTGCGTCTTGTCGAAGATCGTGAGCTTGTCCCCCTGCCAGACGGCGATGGCCGCGTGCGGCTCCATGGGGTTGTGGTGCTCGATGGGGATGCGGTACTCGGCCTCGATCTTCACCGGCGCGTTGCGCATCGCCTCCTCGGGGTTGCCGCGGGGCTTCGGAGCCGCTCCCCGCCGGGGAAATCTCGCGCGCCCGCGCACCGCCTCCGTGTCGGTGACGTGCTTCTCCGCGTTGTAGGAGACTTTGACGAGGCGCGCCGCGTACCGCGCCTGCTCGTAGGTCTCGGCGACCACGAGGGCGACGGGCTGGCCGTTGAAAAGGATTCTGTCGGACTGGAGCGGCCGGAACGACTTGTCCTCCTCTTCCTGGGTGGCCCGCGGCGGCGCCTCCTCGTGGGAGGCCTTGGGCCCGAGCTTCGGCGCGTTCCGGTGCGTGAGGACGCGGATCACGCCCGGAGCGCTTTCGGCCTCCCGCGCGTCGATCGATTGGATTCTGCCCTTCGCGATCGTTCCCAGCACGATGAAGCCGTAGGCGACGTTGGGCACCCGGAACTCCGCCGCGTACTTCGCCTTGCCCGTCACCTTCGCCACGCCGTCGACGCGGCTCATCTCTTTTCCTATGTATCTCGGCATCGGGTTCCTCCTTCAAGCCAGCCTGCTCGCACGCATCAGCGCGCGAACGACGGCCCGCTTGCCCAGCTCGACTTTGTAGACGTTATGCATGAGAGGTCTCGCGTCCTTGAATGCCGCCTCGGCCGCCTGCCGGAAGCTCTCCTCCGACGCGCGTCTTCCGGCGAGCGCGGCTTCCGCCTCACGGCTCCGCCACGGTTTGTGGGCCACGCCCCCGAGGACGACGCGCGCCTGCTGGATCGTGCCGCCGTCGAGCTCCAGGGCGGCGGCGACCGCGACGAGCGCGAAGGCGTACGAGGCGCGGTCCCGGACCTTCAGGTAATAAGAATTCTTCGCGAAGTTGGACCTGGGCAGCTCGATCGCCACAATGAGCTCGCCGTGCTGGAGGTTCGTATCTTTCTCTGGCGTGTCGCCCGGTAGCCGATGGAAATCATTGATGGGGATCGTGCGCTCACGCCCGTCCGCGCTCCTGATCCTCACGACGGCATCGAGCACATAGAGCGCATTCGCCATGTCGCCCGGGTAGGTGGCGACGCACTTCTCGCTCCAGCCGAAGATGGCGTGAATCCGATTGAGCCCTTCGCGCGCGCCGCAGCCGGTACCCGGCTCCCTTTTGTTGCACGGCATCGCGATGTCGTAGAAGTACTGGCAGCGCGTGCGCTGCAGGAGGTTCCCGCCGTTGGTCGCCATGTTGCGGAGTTGCGCCGAGGCTCCCGCGACAATCGCCTGCGTCAGAAGCGGGTAGTTGTTGCGGATGAGGGGATGGTTGGCGGTTTCCGTGTTCGTTGCCAGGGCGCCGATGGAGACGCCGCCGCGCGCCGGCTTGATCTCGGCCAGCTTGAGGCGCGTCAAATCCACCAGCTCGTTGGGACGCTCGATATCCTCTTTCATCAGATCGAGGATGTTCGTGCCGCCGGCCAGGAACTTCGCTTGCGGGTTCGCCGCGACGGCGCTGGCGGCGGTGTCCGGGTCGCTCGCTCGCACATACCTAAACGGTCTCACCGGCGTCCTCCTTTCTCACGCGGGCCAGTTGCTCTTCGTCGACGAAGCGCCACGTGTGCTGCGTCTGTCGGCCCGAATGGACCTCCTGGATCGCCGCCACGATCCCCGGGTAGGCGCCGCAGCGGCAGATGTTGCCGCTCATCCGTTCGCGGATCTGGTCGTCCGTGAGCCGGGTCGTCGTCACGGTCACGTCTTCCGTGACGTGGCTCACGTCGCCGCGGCGCGCCTCTTCGAGCAGGCCGACGGCGGAGCAGATCTGCCCCGGCGTGCAGTACCCGCACTGGAAACCGTCATACTTGATGAAGGCCGCCTGCATCGGGTGGAGCTCGTCCCCCTTCGCCAGCCCCTCGATCGTCGTGACCTCCCGCCCGTCAACGGAGGCGGCGAGCGTCAGGCACGACAGGACGCGCCGCCCGTCGACAAGCACCGTGCAGGCCCCGCACTGGCCCTGGTCGCAGCCTTTCTTCGAGCCGGTCAGCTCGAGCCGTTCGCGCAATGCGTCGAGCAGCACGACGCGTGAATCGAGCTCCAGGGTTTTCGTCGCGCCGTTGACCTTCAGCGCGACCTTCACGAGGTTCTCCGCCGCGGGTCCCGCGGCGGCCACTGCGTCGGGCGCAGGGCTCAGCAGGGCTAAAGCCTCCTCCTGCGCCAGCAGGTCGAGGGCGAACCATCCGAGGCCGCCCGCGATCGTCTGCCCGAGGAACGTGCGCCGCGTCAGCCCAACGCCGGTCAAGTCCGGCATCTCCTCTACCAGCGCCTCCTCGTCCTCCGTCAGCTCGGGTGCGGAGGTCTCGTCGAAGTCGTCGTTCATAGAAGGATCCTCCTTTGTGCCTTCGGTTGCGCGTCCGTTGTCTGTTCTGGGAGCTCCGTCGCGGCGGTGAAGCTTTAACGTCTTGCACGATCCTTGCGAGGCTCTAGAGAGGCCGCCGGCCGGCCGCCGTACTGCTCATCGCTCACCTTCTCGAGCCAGTCGACGACCTTGCCGTCGAGATGTTCCTGGATGGCGATGTGGGTCATCGCGGTATCGGGCGAGGCTCCGTGCCAGTGCTTCACGCCGGGCGGAGTCCAGACGACGTCTCCCTCCCGGATCTCCTCGACCGGGCCGCCCCACTGCTGCACGCGGCCGACGCCCGCGGTTACGATCAGGACCTGCCCCCGCGGATGGGTGTGCCATGCGGAGCGGGCGCCGGGCTCGAACGACACGGAGGCGCCGGCCGCGCGAGACGCATCCTTCGCCTCGAAGAGAGGGGTGACGCATACGGATCCGGTGAAGTTCTCGGCGGGGCCCTGCTGGGAAGGCCGCGAACCGCTTCGCGTAATGACGATGGTTCGCGGATTCGGGTCCGGCGCGGCCGGAGGAGCGGCGGCTCCCGCCGGATCCGCGAGGACCGGCGCCGAGGTGAGCAGGTAGAGCGACAGGACCGTCGCGGCAGGTGTTTTCATGTTTCTCCCTCGCTTGTGTCGATCGAAGGATCCCAGTTGGACGGCGTCCCGAATGGCTTTCTGCCGCTCGTCCCAGACAAAACGCAGGTCCGAGCGGCCCCTCGCCATCGACGACCATGGCGTGCCCCGTGACGAATGGTGCAGCATCGGAACATAGCCAGAGGACCGTCACGGCTCCACCATCACCTTGATCGATTCGCGCTCGTTCATCGCCCGGTAGCCGTCGGGCACCTCTTCCAGGCCGACGACCCGGTCGAAGACGCGGCCGGGCTCGATCCGGCCCGCGAGGACGTCCGGGAGCAGCTCCTCGACGTACGCGCGGACCGGGGCGGGGCCGCCGCCGACGGTGACGTTATTGTAGAAGGCCGGCTGTGCGGCGGGGATCGTTTCGTAGTGGGGAACACCGACGCGTCCGACGGCACCACCCGGACGGGCGATGCCGATCGCGGTAAGCATGGCCTCCCCGGTGCCGACGCATTCGAGGACGGAGTGGACGCCGAAGCCGCCGGTCAGCTCGCGCACGCGCTCGACCGCCTCCTCGCCGCGCTCGCTCACGACGTCCGTCGCGCCGAAATCCTTCGCCAGCGCGATCCGGTCGGCGTGGCGGCCCATGATGATGATCCGCTCGGCGCCGAGGCGGCGGGCGGCGATGACGCCGCACAAGCCGACGGCGCCGTCACCGACGACGGCCACGGTCTTGCCGGCGCCGACCCGGGCCACGACGGCCGCATGATGACCGGTCCCCATCACGTCGGAGAGCGTGAGGAGCGACGGCATCAGGGCGCCGTCGGCGTCGGCCGGCAGGGCGAAGAGCGTTCCGTCGGCCAGGGGGACGCGCACCGCCTCGGCCTGGGCTCCGGGGACGTCAACCGAGCCGAAGAACCCGCCGTGGACGCACGATGTGTGCAGCCCCTCGTGGCAGAAGGCGCAGGTGCCGTCGGAGAAGGCGAACGGCATCACCACCAGGTCGCCGGCCTTCAGGGTGCGGACGTCGGCGCCGACGGCTTCGACGACGCCGATCGCCTCGTGGCCCATGCGGACGCCGGTCTCGACCGGCTCCATCAGGTTGTACGGCCAGAGATCGCTGCCGCAGATGCAGGCGCGGCGGACGGCGACCAGCGCGTCGGTGGGCTCGATCAGGCGGGCGTCGGGGACGTTCTCGACGCGGACGTCGCCGGCGCTGTACATGACGGTTGCACGCATCGCGATCACCTCTCTACAGGCGATTCATTTCTCGCCGCTGCTGGCGGGACGGGCCCCCTACGACTACCCGATTGGCGGGATGGATGAAGGGAAACGAGCCTGCGGCACCCGGCACGACCGCTCGGCAATCCTGAAGAACTTGCCGCAAGAAGTGCGCCTGGCGTGAAGGGTTGCTCGGCGAAGCTCAGGACGCCTCCACCTCCTCAGACCGCCCGAAGGGAGGGTAGCAGCGGATCGCGCGCCTGAGTAGCCGGTCAAATCGAGACGGGTTTGTGAGTAGAATTCACAGATGGTGCGCGACGAGCTGAGCGTCCTCTCCGCGTTCCTGGCCGTGGCCGAGGAACGGAGCTTTACCCGGGCGGCGAAACGGCTGAGTGTTTCACCTTCTGCCTTGAGCCACGCCATCCGGGGCCTGGAAGAGCGGATCGGCGTCCGCCTGCTCGCGCGAACGACGCGCAGCGTTGCGCCGACAGATGCCGGAGAACAGCTTCTCGCGCGTCTCCGCCCGGCTCTCGGTGATGTTCGGGGAGCTCTGGACCAGATTTCCGCGCTTCGCGACCGGCCGGCGGGACGCGTGCGCCTCCTGGTCGCCCGGCTGGCGACGACGGTGCTCGCGCCGAAGCTGGGACCGTTTGCGCGGGACTACCCGGATGTCGTGCTCGACATCACGACGACCGGCGACAGCCGCGTAGATCTGGTCGCCGGGGGGTTCGACGCGGGCATTCATTTCGGGGAGTTCATCGAACAGGACATGATCGCGGTCCGGGTGTCCCGCGACCTCCGCCCGGCCATCGTGGGCTCACCGGACTATTTCGCGTCCCACCCGGAGCCGGAATCGCCGCACGATCTGACGAGCCACCGCTGCATCAACTTCCGGCACGGGACGGACCGCGTGTACCGGTGGGAGCTCGACAAGGGTGACCAGTCGCTCACCGTCTCGGTGAACGGACCGCTGATCGTCGATGACGTGGAGCTGGTGATCCGCGCAGCGGTCGATGGCGTAGGTCTGGCGTTTGTGTCGGAGGAGCGCGTGGCGCCGCACCTTGCGAGTGGCGCACTCCTGCGCGTGCTCGAGGATTGGTGTCCCCCGTTCCCCGGCTATTTTCTCTACTATCCCAGTCGCCGCCACCAGCCGGCCGCACTGTCGGCTCTGATCCAAGCCCTGCGTCTTTAGGTTCGCGGCCGATTCGGCGATCGACCATTCGCTGCGAGCTCTCGGAGTACCGAGCCCCTTCCACCGGGATCTGGGATTTCAGTAGCTTGGAAAAAATCTGGAGGGAAGTCATGTACATCCGGAGCAGCAGGTTTGTTGGGGCCACCATTTGGGTCCTGGTCCTGGCGGGGATGACGCCGGCGGCGGCGCAGAGCGACTGTACCGACAACCCTTGGGTGAACGGCTGGAGCCCCACCTGGCATCGGCTCTTCAAAGGTATCGATTGGGCGGGCGCTTGCACGACGCGCCTGCCCACCAACCCGGATGTCACAGGCCAGAGGGCAGCACGAGCGGGGCCGGTTTCTACGACACCGCCCAATGGCTGCTCCAACTCGGAGCCTACGACGCCCTGAATCTCGACGGCGGCGGCTCAACCACAATGGTCATGCAGCTCCCCTTCGCCATCGGCGGCGCGCAGATTCTCAATCGTCCCTCCAACAACTGCCGACAGCGTTATGTCGGCAATTTCCTCGGGATCAAGGCCAACCTGCTGGACGAGCCGTATGTACCGCCTTCCGGCTGCGGCCCGGCAGGGAAGAGGGCTTGCAGTGGCCTGCCGAAGCCCATACCCGCCTGCCCGGCCGCCGTCCTACCGGCATCGCGGCGGTAGGGGAGCGGCCGGTAACGGGGCGGCGGCAGTTGGCGGGGCAGATCCTGTAGACTGCCCCACCGGAGCACCGCCTTCAGCGCGGCGCTCGGATCCGAACGCTGACCGTGAAAATCGTCCACACCAGCGACTGGCATATTGGCCGCCGATGGAAGGGGATCCAGCGCCTCGACGAGCTGGAGGCCGTGCTCGAGCATCTCGCGGCCTTCATCGAAGGGGAGTCCATCGACCTCGTCCTCCACACCGGGGACGTCTTCGAGAGCCGGAACCCGCCCGCCGAGGCCGAGCAGCTCGTGAACCGGTTCCTGGTCCGCGTGGGTCGAACCGGAGCGCACATGCTCGTCATCGCCGGCAACCACGACGATCCGCTCCGGCTGGACGCTCGTTCGTTGCTCACGGAGTTCGTCAACGTGCAGATCCTCGGCCGCCCACGCCCCACCTCGCGGGGAGGAACCCGGACCCTCGAGACCCGCTGTGGAGAGAAGGCCGTCGTCGCGGCGCTGCCGTTCGCATCCCCTGGGGCCTGGGTGTCGGCGCTGGATCTCGCCGGCGAGGAGGCGAGCGCCCGGAGCAAATATGCCTGGATGTTCGAGCGCGCGGTCCAGGATCTCAGCGGCGCCTTTCAGCCGGACGCCGTCAACCTCCTCATGGCGCATACGCACATCGAGGGGGCCCTCTTCGGCGAATCGGAGCGTCGCGTGCACATCGGACTGGACTGGGCCGCCTCGCCAGAGGCTCTGCCGTCCACGGCGAGCTACATCGCTCTCGGACACATCCACAAGCCGCAGAAGATCGATGGGCCGGTGCCCGCCTACTATGCCGGATCGCTTCTCCAGATGGACTTCGGTGAGGCCGGGGAGGAAAAAACTTTTATCGTCGTCACGGCGTCGCCCGGCGAGCCCGCCACCGTCGAGCATGTACTCTACGAGGGGGGGCTGCCGCTCGTCGACCTTCGTGCCTCGCTCGCGGAGCTCGAGGAGACCGCGGACCGGTATCGTACGGGTTGGTTGCGCGTGACGGTCCCTTTGACGGAGAGGGATCCCGATCTCAATCGAAAAGTCCGCGAGCTGCTCCCCAATGCGCTCGTCGTGCGCGCCGAGCTCCCCGAGGCCGAGGAGCGGCCAGACATCCGGCTGGAGACCGGGATTCCGCCGGTGGGACACTACGCCGCCTTCCATCTCCGCGAGCACCAGCAGGCGGCGGAGCTGGCCGTCCTGGATACCTTTCAGGATCTCTACGACCAGGCATCCGGGGAGGATTGAGCGCTGCGTCCCGTCCATCTCACCGTCGAGGGTCTCGCGTGCTTCAGGGAGAAGCAGGAGATCGACTTCCGCCCGCTCGAGCTCTTCGCCATCTCGGGGCCGACGGGAGCCGGCAAGTCGACTCTGCTGGACGCGATCATCTTTGCGCTCTATGGAGAGATCCCCCGGGTCAACACCTACAACCGCACCGAGATGATCTCGGCGTCCCGGGACCGGGTCAGCGTGGTGCTGGATTTCGACGTCGGCGAGAGCCGCTACCGCATCGCGCGGACCCTCCGGCGCAATGGCGTTCAAATGGTTCGCTTGGAGGAGCGCGACGGCAGCGGCTCCTTCAAGTCTCTGGCGGACCAGGTCCGCGCCGCGACCGATCGGGTGGTTCAGATCCTGGGGCTCGGGGCGCCCGCGTTCATGCAATCCGTGGTTCTGCCGCAAGGCGAGTTCGCCAGGTTCCTCAAGGCGCAGCCGAGAGAGCGGCGCGGCATGCTGCGCACGCTTCTTCGGCTCGACGTCTACGAGCGGATGCGGGAACAGGCTCAGCGTCTGGCGGCCGCGAAGAAGGCCGCTGTCGATTCACTGCAGAAGCTCCTGTCCGACGAGTACGCGGGCGTCGATGAGGCCGCTGTCGCCGAGCTGGAGACGGAGCACGCCCGGGTCGTCGAGTCGCTCGAAGCCTGGAGGAAAAATCGGGACGAGATCCAGGCCGGGCTCGCCCGGCTGCGCGGCCTGCGCGCGAAAACTTCGGAGCTTCGGCAGATCGAAGAAAAACTGACTGCTCTGCAGAAGCAGGCCGAGCAAGTGAGCCATTTGCAAGCGAGGATCGAGGCGGCAGCTCGCGCGGTGCCTCTGTTGCCGTTGCTGGCGGAAACGGCCCGAGCCGCAGCCGCCGCGGCGACGGCGGCGAAGGCGGCTGACGAGGCCAAGGCCCGCCATGACTCCGCACAGAAGGATTGGAAGAAGAAGGCCAGCGAGCTGAAGTCCGCGGAGAAGGCCGCCAAGGCAATCAAAACCATTCGTGAGCACGTGGCCCGCCTCCACCAGGTGCTCGGACGCCTTCCTGAACGAGAGCAGCTCAAAGCGGCCATCGAGCGACAGACGCGGGGCTTGAAGGCTTTGGAGGGTGAGCTGTCTTCGCTTGCCGCGACGGTTGAATCGGCGAAGGCGGTGCAAGCGCAACAACAGGCAGTCGTCGACGCGGCCCGGCAAGCCGCGGAGGCCTCCGGCTACAACCCTGAGCTGGACGAGCTGCTGCAGGACATCCGCGACCGGGCCGTCGAGCTTGGCGCCGCGCGAAGGAGCGCGGCCGAGCGCGAGGCAGAGCTGGCTCGGAAGCGCAGAGCGGTGAAAGAGCAGGAAGGCAAGATCAAGCTGCTGAAGAAGGAGGCCGAGTCCGCCAGGAAGTCCGCGGAGGAGGCGGAGGAGGCGCTGCATCGCGCGATCAGCCTGAACGAGGCCAATCATCTCCGCGATGGACTGGTTCCCGGCCAGCCCTGCCCGGTGTGCGAGCAGCTCGTTTCGACCCCGCCTCCGGTCCGGATGGTACCCGAGGTCGAGGCAGCCAGGACCGCGCTCCAGGCCGCCGACGCGCTCGCCAGACAGAACGAGGCCGCCCTCACGGGTGAACAGGCGAGCCTCCAGGCCGCCCGGCAAGGGTTCACCGAGTTGGAGTCGCGCTACGCCGAGCTGCAAAGCCGCGTAGCCGCCGACGAAGAAGAGATCTTTCGAACGCTCGGCGACCGCGCTCCAAAAAAGAAAGATGTCGTCGAGGCCTGGATCGAAAAGCAGATCGTATCGCTCGCCAGAAGCCGCAAAGCGAACGAAGAAGCAAAGGCGCGACTGGCGACGGCGGAACGAGCCCTGGAGAAGGCGAAAGCCGAGGAGGCCACGGCGTGGGACCGGCTCGGCGAGAGGGAGGCGTCACGAGCGCAGTTGGAGGAGGAGCGCAGAGCGAGCCTGCAACGGCTCGCGACGTTGCAGGACGAGATCCATGCCATCACCAGGTCGGAGGATCCGGCTGCCGAGGCTGCTGCTCTGGAGGAACAGATCCAGCAGCTTGAAGCCAACCTCAAGGCGGCCGCCGAGGAGGCGGCCGCCTCCCAGAACCAACTGACGGCCGCCAAGGAGGCGCAACGGCTCACCGCCGAAGCGGCCACAGTGGCTCGTCGGGATGCCATCCAGAGAGCGGAGAGCCGGGACGCGGAGATCGCCCGCGCCGGCTTTGACGACGAGGCCGCCGTCCGTGAGGCCCTCCTCGACGATGCCACCGCCGCCCGGCTCCGGGAGCAGGTCCACAGGCATGCGCAGGAGAGCCACGCCGCCGAGGAACGCATTGCCACGCTCAGGACCGAGCTGGGAGAGGAGCGCGTGTCCGACGAGCAGTTGGCCGCCGTCGAGAGGCTCGCGGCGGAGATCACCACCGAAGTGGAGACCGCGTTCGGCAGGGAAAAGAAGCTCGAAGAGCAGATCGGGCGCATGAAGCAGCGGCTCGAACGCTCCAAAGAGCTCCGCGAGCAGTTAGGACACGAGGAGGCGGCTCTGCGCGTGTACGACCTCCTGGCCGGCGATCTGCGAAGCGACAAGTTCCAAGCGTACGTCCTTCACGAGGTGTTCACGGAGCTGGTGCAGGGCGCCTCGGCCCGGCTGCTGATGTTGACAGGGGAGCGTTACTCTCTGCAGTTCAACGACGACGAGATCAGGGTCGTCGATCACGACAACGCCGACGAAACGCGGATCAGCGATACGCTCAGCGGCGGAGAAACCTTCCTGACCTCACTGGCTCTCGCCTTGGAGCTCAGCGATCAGGTTCAGCGCGCCGTCGGCGCGGTGAATCTCGACAGCCTGTTCATCGACGAGGGTTTCGGCACCCTTGACCCTGACACGCTCGCGCTGGTCTCCGAGACCCTCCAGGGGCTGCGGGTAGGCGGCCGGATGGTCGGCATCATCACCCATATCCCGGAGCTGCGGGACGAATTCGCCCAGCAGGTGATCGTGACCAAACGCCAGGGCTTCTCAACCGTCGAGGTCTGCGGGTTGGCGGAACGGGTCGACGCTGACCAAGATCGCTGACCGGGTCCGCAGAGAGGTCGATGGCTAAACACTCGTTGCCTCGGACACTACCCGTGGCCGCGTCCGGGTGGCGGGGTGGCGCCGGGTCGAGGGAGATCGGGCGTCGAGTTGCGGATCGGATCCGCGACTGGCGAGTGGTCGTCGAGCGCGCCTTTGAGACCGAGAGCTCCTTCATTGCATTTGGCCGACGCGATCGTCAGCCGGTGGTGCTGAAGGTCATCAGGAATCCCGGCGACGAGTGGCGCTCCGGTGAGATATTGGAGGCGTTCGAGGGAAGGGGCGTCGTTCGGGTGCTCGAGCACGTGGACGGCGCGTTGCTGCTCGAACGCCTCAGTCCGGGCGATAGCCTCGTCGGCATGGCCTTGGAGGGTCGCGATGACCGGGCGACCGAAGTCCTGGTCGAGGTCATCGGGCAGATGTCTCCTCGCCCAGGGGTACGTGGGGTCTCCACGGTTCAGGAGTGGGCGAAAGGGTTCGAGCGTTATGCCGCGAGCGGCGATGGCCAGATCCCGAAAAGCCTGCTCGAGAAAGGACAGTGTGTGTTCCTGGAGCTGTGTGGCTCGCAATCGCGGCCGCGACTGCTCCACGGCGACCTTTATCACTACAATGCTCTATTTGATTCCAGGCGCGGCTGGTTGGCCATCGACCCGAAAGGGGTCGTCGGCGAGCTGGAGTATGAGGTTGGAGCGGTTCTTCGGAATCCGTATGAGAGGCCGGAGCTGTTCGCTGCGCCGTCGACGATCGAGAAAAGAGTCGAGCGCTTCGCGCTCGAGCTGAATCTGGACGTCGGGCGGATCCTGGCCTGGGGTTTTGCGCAGGCGGTCCTGGCCGCCATCTGGTCGGTCGAAGACGGATTCGCGGTCGAGCCGGGAAGTCCGTGGATGGCGCTGGCGGACGCGATCGAACCCATGTTGGGAGCGCGGGGTTGACGCCTGACGAGGGCTGCTTCAATCCCGGACGAGGACGGGCTTACACCATCTCCGGCACACAGGCCGCCCCTACGTCACCGGCGGGAACCGGTAACCCACCCCGCGCTCGGTCACCACGTAGCGGGGCCGCGCGGGCTCGGGCTCGATCTTGCTGCGCAGCCGGTGGACGTGGACCCGCAGCGAGTCCTCGAACACCTCGTCGGAAGGCCAGAGACGGCGCAGCAGGAACTCGGTGGCGACGACGCGGCCGGCGCTGCGCATCAGCACGTAGAGGAGCTTGGTCTCCGTCGAGGTCAGCGCCACCGGCCGGCCGGCCACCAGGGCCCGCTGGTGGGCGAAGTCGACGGACAGCCGGTCGTCCACCCGGACCACCGGCTGCAGGGCGTAGGCGAAGTCGCCGATGCGGCGGAACACCCGCTCCACCCGCGCCACCATCTCCCGCGGCTTGAACGGCTTGCGGATGTAGTCCTCGGCGAACGACTCGATGGCCCGCACCACCGTGTCCTCCTCGTCCACGGAGGTCAGCATGACCACCGGCAGGTCGCTCCATTCCTGGAGCTTGCGGGCGAGCGACAGGCCGTCGAGGCCGGGCAGCAGGATGTCGATCAGGGCGAGGTGCGGCAGGCCCCGCCGGGCCACGGTCTCCAGCGCCTCTTCGGCCGAGGGGCAGGCCCAGACCTCGAAGCCGGCCGCCGTCAGCTCCCGCTGGATCAGCCGCAGGAGGTCGGGATCGTCCTCGATGGCGAGGATGCGCCGGGCGGAAGGCTGCCTGGAATCAGTGGAATCGGCGAGCACTGTCGTCTTCCCGTCGGTTCCACCCTGGAACCGCCCATATCGTAGTTTCTCCCCCCGCAAATCTCCAAAATCCCGCAAGCTTGCGGCCCTTGGGGATGTCTGCTATGAAAATCCTTGAGCTTCACACCTGAGGAGGAGACGCATGGAGCTCGGTGACCGGACCGATGATCTGCGGCGGTACTTCGCGGGGCGGCTCCCCCAGCGGCTCGGCGAGCTGGAGGACTCCTGCCGGGCCGCCCGGGACGCGGGCTGGAGGGGCATGCCCCTGCGGACGTTCCACCGCCTGGCCCACTCCCTGGCGGGCTCGGGAGCCATCTTCGGCTTCACCGAGGTCAGCGACCTCGCGCGCCGCCTGGAGCGCCTCCTCAAGCCGGTCCTTGAGAACGGCATGCCCGTGACAGAGGCGGACGAGCGGACGATCGGAGAGCTCCTCGGCCGGCTGCGGGAGGCCGCCGCGCGCCCTCATGACTGACCACGGCTGCGGTCATGGCCATCAGGCCCCGACCACTCGCCGCGCTGCACCACGGGGAGCTGCAGGGCCCGCTCGCGGTCGAGGTCGAGCGAGCCCACGTGCAGGGCGAGGGGGGACTGCACCCACTTGTAGATCGAGCGGGTGAAGAGGACCGCGAAGCGCTCGGCCCAGACGTCGAGCCGCGCCGGCTCGATGTCCGGGAAGACCGTGCGCAGGGCGACCGCCACCTCGGCCGGTGAGAGCTTCTCCCCGGCGTAGAGGTAGAGGCAGGTGTCCAGCACGGAAAAAG
>DASWMG010000161.1:0-2588 GCA_036399875.1 Solirubrobacterales bacterium | reverse complement strand
GTACCTTAGGGATCGGTTCGGCCCTGACAACGAGCGCTTTGCTTCTGATCAATACCCCCCGAGGGTATGCTACGGTCAGCCGCATGGACCACTCCCACAGCGACCACCACGACCCCCATCACCACGAGATGCCGACCGGCGGTCGCGAGCTCACCGCCGTCGCCACCTCCGCCACGCTCCACTGCCTGACCGGCTGCGCGCTCGGCGAGATCGCCGGGATGGCGATCGGCACCGCCCTGGGTTTCAGCGACTTCGGGACGATCGTCCTGGCGGTCGCGCTCGCCTTCCTCTTCGGCTACACGCTGACCAGCCTGCCGCTGCTGCGAGCCGGGCTTGCTCTGAGCGCGGTCATCCCGGTCGCGCTCGCCTCGGACACCTTCTCGATCGCCGTGATGGAGATCGTCGACAACCTCGTCATGGTCCTCGTCCCGGGGGCGATGGACGCCGGCCTCTCCGACGTCCTCTTCTGGGGGGCGCTCTCCTTCGCCCTCGCGGTCGCCTTCGTCTTCGCCCTCCCCGTCAATCGCTGGCTGATCTCGAAGGGCAGGGGGCACGTCGCCGTCCACGAAACCGGCATCCACGGGGGGCCGTCGCCGCGCCTCGTCGGCGCCGTGCTCGCCGTCGCCACGGTGTTCGGCGTCTCGGTCCTAGTCGCCGAGGCGATTTCCGATGACGACGCCGGCGGCCACGGCGAGCACAGCGCCAGCGTCGCCCCGCCCGCCCGCGAGGCGGTCCGATGAGCGAGCGCCGCGGCTACTCCGGCGAAAAGGACGCCGTGCTGAAGCGGATCCGCCGCATCGAGGGCCAGGTCCGCGGGATCGAGCGGATGGTCGAGGAGGAGCGCTACTGCGTCGAGGTCGTCACCCAGGTCACCGCCGTCCAGGCCGCCCTCGACAAGGTCGCGCTGAAGCTGCTCGAGGACCACGCCCAGCACTGCGTGATCGGCGCCGCGCCCGGCAAGCAGCGCGAGCGCACCGAGGAGCTGATGGGCGCCGTGACGCGCCTACTGCGACACGGCTAGGACTGGCGCGCGTCGTCTAGCGGCAGACGACGCGCAGGCCCGAACTGTCGAAGTCGGCGAGCGGCAGCACGAAGGTAGTGAGCGTGCCGCAGTCCTCCAGCAGCGCCGTACCCTCGGGGTCGCCGGTCAGATCGGCCGAGACGCAGCGGAAGAGGTTGGTCTCGTCGGTCAGGTAGGTGCCCGGCGTGACGACGCGCAGCGGCAGCCGCGGCGCACTGGGCGCGGTCGGGGCAGCCGTCTTGGCAGTGAGGTTCATGACCATGGCGTTGAGGGGAAGCCGCTAGGCGTGCGGCTGGACGACGCGGAGATTCGCTGAGTACAGGTCGTCGAGCGGGAACACTATGAGATCGAGCGTACGGCAGTCCTCGAGCAGCGCCGTCGCGTCGGAATCCTCGGGGGGAGCGACGGACACGCAGCGGAAGAGATTGGCCTCGTCGGTTAGATAAGCCCCCGCCGTCAGGCACAGGGGGACAGGAAGGGAACTCCTATGGGAGGAAACGGTCCTGACGGCGGGGAGGCTCATGACGGGAAATTACCCGCTGGCTGGCAAGCCAATCCCCCTTTAAGCAGGAATTTACGAAGTACTTAGCAACGCGTCCGTCGCCTCCGCACCGCGCAGGTCGTGCGCGGCGAAGATCTCGTCAAGGTCCTCGCGGGTCAGCGTCTCGCGCTCGAGCGCGTTGGCGGCGAGGTCGTCGAGGCACTCGCGGTTGCCGTCGAGCAGCGCCAGCGCCCGCCGGTAGGCCTCGCGCGCCAGCGTCATCGCCGCCACGTCGACGTCGCGCCGGGTGCGGTCCGAGAGCGCGTAGTCGCCGGTCGGCAGCGCGATCGGCGGCGCCCCGTCGGCGTCCAGCGCCACGCCCATCCCGAACTCGCCGACCATCTGGCGGCAGACGAGGTGGACGCGGTTGAGGTCGTCGACCGCGCCCGAGTAGGCCTTCTCGAAGACCACTTCCTCGGCGGCGCGCCCGCCGAGCAGGGTCACCAACTCGTCGAGCAGCTCTTCGCGCGACTTCAGGTAGGTGTCTTCCTGGGGCGAGTGGGCGACGAAGCCGAGCGCCGGCCCGCGCGGCACGATGCTCAGGATCTCCGGCGGGTCGAGGCCGAGCAGGTGACGGCAGAGCGCGTGGCCGGCCTCGTGGAAGGCGACGATCCGCCGCTCCTCGGCGTTGAGGCGCCGCGCCTGCTGCGAGCCGACCGACTGGCGCAGGAGCGCCTCGTCGAGGTCCTCGCGCGCCATCGCGTCGCGGCCCGCCCGCCCGGCGATGATCGCCGCCTCGTTGAGCGCGTTGGCAAGCTGGGCGCCGGTCATCCCGGTCGTCTTGCGGGCGACGTCGGTCAGGTCGAGGTCGGGCGCCAGCGGCTTGCCCTTGGCGTGGGCGCGCAGGATCGCCTCGCGCCCATCGCGGTTGGGCGGCGCGACCAGGACCTGGCGGTCGAAGCGGCCCGGTCGCAGCAGCGCCTTGTCGAGCTTGTCGACGTAGTTGGAGGCCGCGATCACGATCACCGTGCCCGGGTCGCGCTCGAAACCGTCGAGCTCGACCAGCAACTGGTTCAGCGCCTGCTC